>JAFDDH010000170.1 GCA_019310975.1 Deltaproteobacteria bacterium
CGGGGCGACGTATACGCTTCTGAACGGTCTCCGCGCGGAGTCGCCCTATACGGTGCTGGCCCCGATCTCGGGTGTCCTGCACCCGACGAATCTCGAGAACGGAAACGTCGAGCGGTCCAAGGGTAGGCGCATCTACCTGGTGCACGGTGCGCTCGACTGGATGTTCCCCGTCGAGATCGCCCGCCACGCAGCCGAGATTCTGAGGAGTGCGGGAACCGATCTCCGCTACCAGGAGGTCGAAGACCTCTCCCACACCTACCCGCGAGAAGAGAACGCGAGCATCCTTGACTGGAGCTGGGGAGATCTCGAGCGTGCGCAATCCAGCCCCGCCTCCTGAATCGCCGACCTGCGCGAAGCGCAGGTCGGCGGCTCACGATGCGCGCTCCACCACCACCGGCACCGGCCGGCATACCGTGTTGCAGACCGGCGAGTGGTCGCGGGCGAAGCCGATCAGCTCATCGAGCTCCGCGTCGCTGCAGTCGGCGTCGATGTGCATGCGGATGCGGATCTGCTCGTAACCGATCGGGACCGACGGGTCGAGGTCGAGTAGACCCTGGAGGTCCATGGTGCCGCTCAGCTCGGTGGCGAGCGAGCGGATCTCGATGCCGCGGGCCGCTGCGTGCAGGACCGTCGTGGTCGTCACACAGCCGGCCAGCGCGTGGAGCAGGAACTCCACCGGGTTCGCGCCCTCGTTGTCGCCGAGCAGCACCGGGGGCTCTCCGTTGGTGAGCTCGAAGGGCTGGCTGCGCGAGGTGTCCTCCCGGCCGGCGCCGTAGAAGTCCTGGATCACCGAGCGGTTCTCGCCGCCCTCGATCCAGCGGTTGTGCGCCCGGAACTCGAAGCGAGCCAGGCTCGGGTCATCTTTCATGTTGGCCAGGGTCTGGTGCAGTGCATCGAGGTCGAGGCCGTTCAAGTTGTTCACTGACATCGTGGGGCTCCTTCTCATTCGAGGTGCGCGTCGTGGGCACCCTGTGTGGACGATGTCGGCAGTATCGGACGGCGCGACTTGGCTAAACAGTTCACTCGAGGTCAACCCCCTAGGCGTAAGGGGTGTACTTGCAGTACACCCCGGCGGTCGCGACAATCGGCACATGGGTGGAACGAGCCTGGGCAAGTCCGCCGCCGAGCTGCTGGGTGTATTCGAGATCCCCGACCGAGGTCGGGGCCGGCTCGTCGCCACGGCCGTCGAGCTCTTCTATCGCCACGGCTTTGGCGCCGTGGGGCTCGACTGGGTGATCGAGGAGGCAGGTGTCACCAAGACGACCTTCTACAAGCATTTCGAGAGCAAGAGCGAGCTGATGGTCGCCGCCGTCGAGATGCGGGACACCTGGGAGCTGGAAGCCTGGCGCAGGGCCGCGCACACGCTGGGCGGTGACGAGGCGTGCGCGCAGCTGCTCGCGCTCTTCGACGTGCTCGACGTCTGGTTCAACGACGACGACTTCGGCGGCTGTATGTTTCTCAATGTGGCGTCAGAGTTCCCGAACCCCAACGATCCGGTACACCAGGCCGCTGCGAAGCACAAGCTTGCGAACTGGACGATGGTCCGGGACCTCGCGGCCCGGGCCGGCGGTGACAACCCGGAATCGTTCGCCGACCTCTATATGATCGCCTTCGAGGGAGCGCTCGTGTTGCGCCAGGTGTACGGGCGCAACGACGCGGCCCGCAGCGCGCGGCCGATCATCGAGCAGCTCGTCGAGGAACGTCTCTGAGGCGGGCTTGGCCTCGGGCCGGGCGAACGCGGCGGCCCGCCTCGCGAACGCGTGTCCCGGCGCGGCGGGAGAACTCTCCTACCGGGTGCTGTCAGCGTCGTGTCGGCCTCGCGGCCATGGTGTGTGTGGATCGCGTCGTAGCGATGGGTTCACCCGATCTGCACGGTGCTCGCGGGCTCATCGATGACCGAGTTCTCGATCTCGCCCAGGCCGTCGATGGCGATCTTTACCACGTCGCCGGCTTTCAATAGCGCGGGTGGCTTCTGGGCGATGCCGACGCCGCCGGGCGTGCCGGTGGAGATCACATCGCCGGGCTCCAATGTGAAGGCGGTCGAGAGGTGCTCGATCAGGGTGAAGCAGTCGAAGATCAAGTGCTTGGTGTTGCTCGACTGGCGGGGTTCACCGTTCACCCAGGTGTGCAGCTCCAGGCTGTGGGGGTCGGGAATCTCGTCGGCGGTGACGAGGGCCGGGCCCAGCGGGCAATGGGTGTCGAAGGATTTGCCCATCGTGAAGGTCGGCACCCGCAGCTGCCAGTCGCGCACCGATACGTCGTTGCAGATCGTGTAGCCGGCCACGACCTCGTGGGCACGCTCCCTGGGTACGTGGCGGCAGCGCTTGCCGATCACGACGGCCAGCTCACCCTCATAGTCCAGCGCCGCGGACGCGCGGGGCAGGTGGAAGGGGTCATAGGGCGGGTGGGCAGAGGTCGACTGCTTGTTGAAGATCATCGGGTGCTTCGGTGTATCGAGGCCCGACTCCGCCACGTGGTCCGCGTAGTTGAGGCCCACCGCCAGGATCTTCGGTGGGCGCAGAATCGGCGATTCCAGGTGGACGTCCGCCAGCGAAAGACGCGGGTCAGTGGCCGCGAGCGCGGCGCGCGCTGTCTCCAGGGCGGGCTCGCCCGCCGCGAGGAGGGCGACCATTTCGGTGGGAAGGGCCGGCGCGGCGGCCTGGAGGTCTACGACCTCGTCGCCGACGAGCACACCGATGCGGGTGGAGCCCCGGTGGGTGAAGGTGATGAGCTTCATGTTGGGGGTCCGTCCCTGTGGATGTTGTCCCGGATGCCGCGGCTGCTCACGGCTCGCCAAACCTCTCCGCCAGGCGCTGGGCCAGCGCTTCCTTCCAGCTCTCCATGGGCTGGAAGTCCGGAGTTTCCCGGTAGGTGGCCTCGGTCTGGGCAAGGATCTCCTGGTCGGGGAGCGAGAGATCCAGGGGCTCGACCACCGGCTGGCGCACGTGCCAGGGTGTGTCGACGAAGCACTCGATGCCATTGCCCTCGGGATCCGGGAAGTAGAGCGACCAGCCGCGACCGTGTGAGATGGGCAGGAAGCGCGTGACACCGATCTTCTCCGCCGCCGCCTTGATGGCGCGGAGCTCCGCCAGGCTCTTCGCGTGGAAGGAGATCTGGTTCAACACTCCCCCCTCGATGCCACCGTCCCGGCGGCCCTCCACCAGTGCGATCTGGTGATGCTCCTGCGGGTCGGCGCTCAGGAAGACGATCTGTGGCTCACCTGGAAGCGGGAGCTTGCCGCGGTCCGTGATCTCGAGACCCAGGAGCTCGGTGTAGAAGGCCACCATGGCCTCGATGTCGTGTACGTGAATGCCGATGTGGCTGAAGCGAAGGCGGGGAATCTCGGCCATGAGCGCTACTCCTCTTCTGTTCCTCTTCTGTTGTCTTCTCGTAGAAAGTGTTCCGTGTCGACCGACTGGCCACGCGGGTGGCGCTTCGTCACGTCAGCTCCAGAGGCTCGCGGGCGATGCGCGCCGCCTCCTCGGTCGACACTCCCAGACTGCGCAGCACGAGTTCGGCGGTGATCTCCGCGGCGTCGTCCCCCATACCGGATCGATTCCATGCTGCGAGCACACCGATCAATGCGCCGTCGATGAAGCTCCAGGTCGCGCGCAGGTTCGTCACCTGGAAGCGGCCGTTGGCCACTCCGCGTTTCATGTCTTCTTGCGGAGCTGTCCCCATTCCCTCGGCCAGCCTGCGGAAGGGGGTCCCGGATCGAAACACGTACCAATTCCAGAGTGGATCGCTGGCGATGGCGTAGAGCGCAATGCGGACGCCCGTGGCCAGTCGCAGGGCCGGGTCTCGTTTGCCGCCCGTCACCCGATCGACCCGCGCATGAATGCGCTCGGCCATCCGATCGATGAGTGGTCGCAGCACCTCTGCTTTGCTCTCGAAGTGGAGGTAGAAGGTGCCGTGACCGACGTCGGCCGCCTCGGTGATGTCCTGGACGGTCACGGCCTCGACCCCGTGCTCGCGCATGAGCCGCTCCGCGGCCTCCACGATCCGTGCCTGCGTTC
Organism: Deltaproteobacteria bacterium; assembly: GCA_019310975.1. Classification (GTDB taxonomy): domain Bacteria; phylum Myxococcota_A; class UBA9160; order UBA9160; family UBA4427; genus JAFDDH01. The sequence continues at coordinate 4,017 of JAFDDH010000170.1, forward strand.
GCTGGCGCCGCCGCTGAGTGCGCGTGCTCAGAGTGGCCTCGCTGGCTTCCATCTCCGTCATCGACGCCAGTATGACTACATTCAGTATTGACGCAAGTCATAAAATGACTAGAGTCATCAAAACCCGACCATGGAGGCACCCATGAAGCCCGAAGACGTCATTCCCGCCGCCCGTGCGCTGCTCCCCGCCACCTCCGAGCGGGCGGAGAAGACCGAAGCGGCAAGACACCTGCTGCCGGAGGCCGTCGCCGATCTGCGCACGGCTGGGATGTTCAAGCTGCTCCAGCCGAAACGCTGGGGGGGCTTCGAGCTGGATCCAGCGGCATTGGTGATGGCCAGCGCCGAGCTCGCCCGCGCTTGCGGCTCCACCGGTTGGTGTCTGGGTGTCCTGGCGGTCCACAACTGGATGCTTGGCCTCTACGAGGAGCAGGCCCAGGCGGATGTGTGGGCAGAAGATCCGGAGACGCTGCTGGCTGCCTCCTTTGCCCCCACCGGCCGGGCCGAGTGCGTGGCCGATGGAATCCGGGTAAGCGGTCGCTGGTCGTTCGCCAGCGGCTGCGACGCCTCGAGCTGGATGATGGTCGGTGCCGCGCTTCCCTCGGAGGGGCCGATCCCGGATCTGCGCCTCTTTCTGGTTCCCCAGAGCCAGTACCGGATCGACGACAACTGGCATGTCAGTGGTCTGGCGGGAACCGGCAGCAAGGACATCGTGATCGATGGGGCGCTGGTGCCCGAGCATCGCAGCCTGTCCTTGGTGGAGGCGATGGCGGGCCATTCGCCCGGCCGTGAGCTCTACGCCGACAGTCCGCTCTACCGGGTTCCATTCGGCTCCATGCTGCTCTTTGCCCTGGTCGGGCCGGCACTCGGATTGGCGCGCGGGACCTACGCGGCGTTTCTCGAGCGAGCGCGTACCCGACAGATCACCTACAGCGTCGAGAAGCAGTCCGAGCAGACCCCGGTGCATGTGATGCTGGGCGACGTCAGCTATCAGCTCGATGCGGTAGAGCTCTTGTGGGAGCGCGACCTGGCCGAGATCGCCCGCGTGACGCGCGAGAAGCAAGACTTCACGCTGGAGCAGCGCGCACGTTACAAGCGAGACGTAGGTGTGGGCCTGCGCAGCTGCCAGGAGGTGGTGGCCAAGCTCTCGGGCGCCAGCGGCGCGCACGGCATCTTCCTCTCGAGCTCCATTCAACGCGCCTTCCGAGACACCCACGCCATGACGACGCACGCGGCCCTGGATCCAACCCAGGCTGCCCGCACGATGGGGCGCGTAGCACTGGAGCTCGATCCCGCTACTGCGATCCTCTGACGGGGACGCGGCCGATGGCGGCCGATGGCGGCCGAGGAGCGCATCGGCTTCGCGGCCCAGCGCAGCCGGCCCTGCGCTGGGCGAGCAGAGCTCGCCCGCGAACCCGGGAGGCGGTCTGGATCAGATACCATACTGGGGTATGCTTACAAAAGATGGCCCACATCAGTCGAGATCGCAAGAAGCTGCTGAATCGCGTTCGGCGTATTCGTGGCCAGATCCAGGGGATTGAAAAGGCGCTGGAGGGCGAGGGCGAGTGCACCGCACTGCTTCAGACCATCGCGGCGACTCGTGGTGCCCTCAATGGCCTGATGGCACAGATCCTCGAGGGGCACATCCGAGAGCACGTGATCGACCCCGGCCGGAAGGCGACCGAAGCACAGCTCGAGGCCGCCGATGAATTGGTCGACGTGGTGAAGGCATACCTGAAGTGAATGCGAGGATCGTGACGCTCCGATGAAGTCCATGACGAAGCCCACCAAGGCTGCACAACGATCACGCGAGATGCCTCGGCGCGAGCCTGCATCGTCCGCGTTTCGTCGTGCAGCACGGCTTCGCGCGGCGCTCCTCGCCATCGTCTGGACACTCCCGGGGGTCTGGTGCACGGGACACTTCCTTGCCCGCGATCTGGAGCCCGGTCACCACGAGCTCCATGCGGCGATGTCGGCAGGCGATCGGATCGCCGGGATGTCAGGCGATCACGATCACGACCACCCACATCCCGGATCGCCCCCCGTGGTTTCGACTGAAGGGGCGAAGAAGCTCGACGCGCCCGCCCTTCTCAGCACCGCCGTCGAGCTCGCTTCCTCGGGAGCGACCGTGGAGTGGCGCTTGGACACCGTCGTCGGGCATGCAGTGAGGGGTGCTGCGGCGGTCTTGGGCCCCCGCGCCCCCCCCATCTCCTAGTTCATGTCATCTGCGCCACGCGATTGCGAGCGTGGCTTGCGACGCGTCCGCTTCGTGCGGCCGCCCATAGTCCGGGCGGCGACCGATGCGGCAGCGTCGCTCCATGACGTCAACTCAGGACTCGGCAAATGGAATCGACATCTTCGCGGATTGCAGCAGCTTGCTCTATCCGGAACGGCGTGCAGACACGCTCTCTCTCTCTCATCCTGTCCGCATGTCGTTGGCCTCCCAGGCTACCTCTGCTCGCGACGCTGGCGCTGGCTTCCGTGCTCTCGCTCTCTGCGCGTGCGGTGTCAGCGCAGGCCGAAGGGCTCAGCCTGCGACAGGCCGTCGAGAACGCGCTCGGGCAGAACAAGCAGCTCGCGGCGTTCAGGCACCGGCTAGCGGAGCAGGATGGCCGACTCCAGCAGGCTGGTCTGCTTCCGAACCCGCAGGTCGACCTGCTCTTCGAGAACCTGGGCGGAGAGGGCGTCTATGCTGGATTCCAGAGCGCGGAGACGACACTCAGCATCGGCTGGGCGATCGAGCCCGGGATTCGCGGCCGTCGCGTGGGAGTCGAGCGGGCGCGCTCGGCGCGCACCCACCTCGATGCGCAGATCCTGCAGCTCGATGTCGCCGCGGAGACGGCCCAGCGCTTCCTGAGTTGTCTCGAGAGTCAGGCACACCTGAAGGCCACCGCAGAGGCGGTCGCGCTCGGTGAACGGACCGTCGCCGCGGTCGAACGCCGGGTGCGTGCGGGCAGTGCGCCGAACGCGGAGCTGATGCGGGCCCGCGCGGCGTTGGCGACCGAGCGACTCGCCCACGACGACGTCACGCATGAGCGGTCCGTTGCCTACCATCGGCTCGCAGCGGAGTGGGGAGAGAAGGCGCCCTCGTTCTCGCGAGTCGACGGTGAGCTTCTGGATCTTCCGACGCTCGCGTCCTTCGACGACCTCGCGGCCCGAATCGAGCGAAATCCGCAGCTCACGCGCCTCGCGTCGGAGCAGCGGATCGCGGAGGCCCAGCTACGTCTCGCCAAGGCGCGGCGTTGGCCCGCGCTGACACCGACTCTGGGAGCGCGGAAGTTCCAGATCACGGGTGATTGGGCACTCGTCGCGGGGGTGAGTGTTCCGCTCCCGCTATTCGATCGAAACCAAGGTCAGGTCGCCGAGTCGCGCGCAAAGCTGGCGCGCACGCGCGCGGATGTCGAGGCCGAACGCATACGCGTGCGCACCACCTTGTTCGAACTCTACGAAACGATGCAGCACAGCTTGCACCGTGTAGAGGTCCTGCGTAGCGAGGTGATTCCGCGATTCGAGGAAACGGTCGACGAGATGCGACGGGGCTACGAAAAGGGACGTTACCCCTACTACGAGCTGGCAACCGTGCAGGCAGATCTGCTCGCAGCCAGGCGCTCCGTGGTGGAGGCCAGCACCGCTGCTCATCGGCTCGTGATCACGCTGGAGCAGCTCACCGGTGAGAGTGTGTCGAGATGACGAGGCGGATGATGAGTTCAAGAGAAGCCCTGATTTGGGCTGGCGTGCTGCTCGTCTCCCTCGCCGTAGCCTGCGAGCGGACGGAAACCGGGTCCCGCCACGCCGCGGAGAGCGTCCATGACGAGTGGGGAGGACCCGAGCAGGAGGGCCCCAATGGGGGCCGCCTGCTGACGTCGGGTGCATTCGAGCTCGAGCTCGGGATCTTCGAGCGTGGCACCCCGCCGGAGTATCGCGCCTGGGCAAGAAAGCGCGGGCGGGTGCTCGAGCCGAGCGACTTCGCGCTCGAAGTCAGGCTCATGAGGCTGGGCGGGCGTGTGGACCTCATCCCGTTCGCACCGCGAGGTGATCACCTGGTGAGCGTGAGCCCGATTGCGGAGCCACATTCGTTCGAGGTGTCGATCGAGGCGTCTCACGATGAAGAGAGATATGCGTGGGAGTTCGAGAGCTTCGAAGGTCGCACACGGATCGACTCGGCGATGGCGGAATCTCTCGGAGTCGAGACGGAGATCGCGGGTCCGGCCACGCTCTCGAAGGCGGTGACGGTCTACGGCCGGGTTCGCGCCAATCCGGAGCGCGTTTACGAGATCCGAGCCCGCTTCGAAGGCGTGGTGCGGGGTGTCGATGTGGCGGTGGGGAGCTCGGTTCGCAAGGGAGAGAAGCTCCTGAGCGTCGAGAGCAACGAGAGCCTGAACCTCTACACGATCGTCGCGCCCATCTCCGGGGTCATCACACAGCGACGAGCCAATCCGGGCGAGCAGACGAACGGTCGACTCCTGATGACGGTCACGGACACGTCGTCCGTCTGGGTGGATCTGTCCGTCTTTCCGGTCGATCGCAACGGCGTCGTCGTT
>JAFDDH010000171.1 GCA_019310975.1 Deltaproteobacteria bacterium
CAAGGCGAAGCGCGGCAAGAAGAGCCGCTACCTCAAGGATGAGCCGGCACTCGAGGATTACCTACTCGACCTTGGCCTCTCGGAGTGCAAGATTTGGACCGGCGATGATCCGATCGACGGCGCCCGGCGCAATGCTCTGCTCAAGAACGCCAGTGAACGCCAGCGGGCGCTGGAACGCTTCAAGATCCGTCTCTATGACGAGCGCATCGTCGATGCTTCGGTGACGGTGGGCGCACCGACGGAGGCCGACCTCGAGGACGAGGCGAGGTTGCTTGGCGATGTGGGGCCGCGTATCCAGGCCGAGCTCGACCGCACCCACCCCGAGAGTCGTGGCGTCATCCTATGGACGGTCGAACGCGACCGAGAGAACGATACCAACCGCCTGATCGCCAAGCTGCGCCGGGGTGGTCAGGAGCTACGCACGGCCATCGACGTCGGCTGCCTACGCTCGAACGACTATCAGCGCATGCAACGCTGCCAGAGTGAGCTCGCAGACCTCGGCACGCCACCCTACACGCTGCAACACGCCGCCGACGAGGCCGTGGTACTCATGACCTCTACGGACCTGCTCGCGAAGATTCTCGAGCGCGGCAGCAAGGGGTTCTCGACCCAGCGCTACAAGGGCCTCGGCGAGATGAACCCGGATCAGCTCGAAGAGACCACGATGAACAAAGAGAATCGGGTGCTTCTGCAGGTGAGGGTCGACGACCTGGTCGAAGCCGACGATGTCTTCACGACGCTGATGGGTGAGGTCGTCGAGCCGCGCCGCCGCTTCATCGAGGAGAATGCGCTGAACGTCGAGAACCTCGACGTCTAGTCGGTAGGAAGAGGAATCGTGGCCGACGAACCGGTCGATACAGAGATTGGCCCGGAGGACGAGGGGCCGCCGCCGGAAGGCGGCATCGAGGCCATCAACATCGAGGACGAGGTTCGCAGCTCGTTCCTCGCCTACTCGATGTCCGTCATCATCAACCGCGCGCTTCCCTCGGTGCGCGACGGCCTCAAGCCCGTGCACCGCCGCATCCTCTACGCGATGAACCAGGAGGGGCTGCTCTCCAACCGTTCGTATTCGAAGTCGGCCGGAGTGGTGGGTGAGGTCCTCAAGCACTACCACCCCCACGGCGATTCCGCGGTCTACGACGCGATGGTGCGGATGGCGCAGGACTTCTCGCTGCGTTACCCGCTGGTCGACGGCCAGGGCAACTTCGGCTCGATCGACGGCGATTCGGCGGCCGCCTACCGGTACACGGAGGCTCGGCTCGCGCCGCTCGCCGAGGAGATGCTGCGCGATATCGATCGTGAGACGGTGGATTTCGAGCCGAACTTCGACGGCAAGATGGAGGAGCCCACCGTCCTCCCAGCGCGCTTCCCCAACCTGCTCGCCAACGGCTCGGCGGGCATTGCGGTGGGGATGGCGACGAATGTTCCGCCCCACAACTTGAATGAGCTGACAGACGCCATCGTCTACGCGGCCGAGCACCCGGACTGCACGCTGGACGACCTGCTCGAGCGCATGCCGGGTCCCGACTTTCCGACCGGCGCCCAACTCTGTGGTAGCGAAGGGATCCGCAGCTACTACCAGACCGGCCGCGGTCACCTCATCCTGCGCGCGACTGCGGGCTTCGAGGAGACCAAGCGCGGCAGCCGGATCGTCGTCACGGAGATCCCCTATCAGGTCAATAAATCAGTGCTGGTCGAGCGCATTGCCGAGCTCGTTCGCAACGGTCGCATCCAGGGCATTACGGATCTGCGCGACGAGTCGAACCGCCAGGGCATGCGGATCGTCATCGAGCTGCGGCGAGACGCGGCCGAGGACGTGATCCTCAATCAGCTCTACAAGATGACGCCGCTGCAGTCGACGTTCGCTGTCAACCTCTTGGCGTTGGTAGGTGGGCGCCCGCAGACGCTCTCGATCAGGGAAGCGCTCCTCCACTTCGTCGAGTTCCGCAAGGAGGTGGTGATCCGCCGCGCCATCTACGACCTCGCCCAGGCCGAGGCCCGGGCCCACATCCTCGAGGGCTTCATGGTCGCCCTCGATCACCTGGATGAGATCATCGCGTTGATTCGCCAGTCCGCGAATGCCACCGAGGCGCGCGATCAGCTGATGACGCGCTTCGAGCTCTCGGAGCGACAAGCCCAGGCGATCCTGGAAATGCGGCTGCGCTCGCTGACTGCGATGGAGCGCCAGAAGGTCGTAGACGAGCTCGAGGAGCTGCGTGCCAAGATCGCTGACCTGAAGGATCTGCTCGAGAGCGATGAGCGTATCCTGGCGGTGGTGATCGAGGAGACGCGTGCCGTCGCCGACCGCTTCGGGGACGAGCGGCGCACGCGGCTCGTGGACGCCGTCGACGGGATTACGAACGAGGATCTGATCGCCGAGGAGGATATGGTCGTCACCCTCTCGCACCTCGGATATATCAAGCGCAATCCCGCGACCCTCTACCGCGCCCAGCGTCGGGGTGGCAAAGGTGCGCGCGGCATGGAGACGAGGAGTGAGGATTTCGTGCGCCACCTGGGCGTGGCCTCCACTCACGCCTACCTGCTCTTCTTCACGAACTTCGGCCGTCTGCACTGGCTGAAGGTGCACGCGCTTCCACAGCTCGGGCGCGCCGCAAAGGGCAAGGCAATCGTCAACGTGCTGCAGCTTGGCGAGAATGAGCGGGTCCAGACCATGTTGCCAGTGCGCAGCTTCGAGGACGTGGCGGATGACGAGTTCATCATCCTGTGTACCCGACAGGGAATCATAAAGAAGACGGCGCTCAGCGCGTATGCGAACCCGCGCCGGGCCGGCATCATCGCCATCAACCTCTCGGATGGCGACGAGCTCATCGCCGCGGGGCGTTCTTACAACCACAACGGCGTGCTGGTTGCTACGCGCGAGGGCAAGTCGATCCTCTTCGACGAGAGCGATGTCCGACCCATGGGTAGGACTGCGACAGGCGTGCGCGGCATCTCGCTCGGCCACGACGACCAGGTGGTGGGAATGGAAGTCATCCACCCGGACGCCAAGATCCTGACCGTCACCGAGAACGGCTATGGAAAGAGGACGCGGCTCGAGGATTACCGGATCCAGCGCCGCGGCGGACAGGGCATCATCAACATCAAGACCAGTGCGCGCAACGGTCGCGTGGTGGGTGTCGCACAGGTAGTCGACGAGGACGACGTCATGCTCATCACCGACGGTGGCAAGGTGCTGCGCTGCCCGGTGAACGGCATCTCGACCATGGGCCGCGCCACACAGGGCGTGCGCGTCATGAATCTTTCCGAGGCCGAGAAGCTCGTCTCGGTGGCGCGTCTTGCGGAGCCGGACGAGGACGAAGCCTAGCCCGGATCATTCATGAAGGTCCGTAGCGAGACGGTGCAGATTCGTGCTCTGGCAAGAGGAATCGGTGTTTCGCCGCGCAGGCGTACTCTGCAGTACGTCGAGCAGCGGAACGCCGATTCCTCTTGCCAGGGTGCGGAGATGTGCCGTCGCAGTAGGACCTTCATGAATGATCCGGGCTAGGGGCCGGAAACCGGCGCCCAGTTGCCGTGGAACCCGATGCAGCACGCGGCCGTGCTCCTCCTCATTCGGTACGCTCGCCCTCCACCCGCTGCCGTCCCGGCGGCAGGAGCGAAAGCGGAGGCGAGCCGTGGCAGCCAAGCGCCGAATCCCAGCGCGCCCGAAGCTGGCCGCCTCGAAGGCGGCGTTCAGTGCCGCGAAGCGCGTCATTCCCGGCGGCGTGAACAGCCCGGTGCGCGCATTCGGGTCCGTGGGCGGAACGCCACGCTTCATCGATCGCGCCAAGGGCTGCCGGATCTGGGACATCGACGGCAACGAGTACATCGATTACGTGGGTTCGTGGGGGCCGATGATCCTCGGCCACGCGGATCCCGGAATCCTCAGGGCGATTCGAGCCGCGATGGCGCACGGCACCAGCTTCGGCGCACCGACCGAGCTCGAGACCCGTCTCGCTGCGGCGATCTGCCGGACGCTGCCCTCGGTGCAGAAGGTTCGCATGGTCTCGTCGGGTACCGAGGCCACGATGAGTGCGATCCGGCTGGCGCGAGGCGTCACCGGCCGTGCGCGAGTCCTCAAGTTCGACGGCTGTTATCACGGGCACTCGGACGGGCTGCTCGTCGGCGCGGGCAGCGGTGTAGCGACGCTCGGTATCCCGGGCTCGCCCGGCGTGCCGCCCGCCATGACGGAGCTGACCGTGCAAGCGCCGTACAACGATCTGGCGGCCGTCGCGGATGCGTTCACGCGCTGGCCCGACGAGATCGCGTGCGTGATCGTCGAGCCGGTTGCCGGCAATATGGGCTGCGTGGGCCCGCAGCCGGGCTTCCTCTCGGGCCTGCGAGAGCTCTGCGACCAGCACGCTGCACTGCTCATCTTCGACGAGGTCATGACCGGCTTCCGGGTTGCGAGGGGCGGCGCACAGCTCTTGTACAACGTGCGGCCCGACCTCACCTGCCTGGGCAAAGTGGTGGGCGGCGGCATGCCGGCGGCCGCGTATGGGGGGCGCAACGATTTGATGCGCAGGGTGGCTCCGGTCGGCGATGTCTACCAGGCGGGTACGCTCTCGGGCAATCCGCTCGCCATGGCGGCCGGGCTCGCCACCCTGGAGCGGCTCGAGGAGCCGGGCGTCTACGAGCAGCTCGGGGCGCGCTCGGCGGCGCTCGCCAACGGCTTGCGGGTGCTCGCCAGGGAGGTGGGCGTCGAGCTAACCACAACGTCCATCGGCGGAATGTTTGGCTTCTACTTCCACCCCGGCCCGGTTACGAACTTCGAAGAGGCCAAGAAGAACAACGAGGCCCGCTTCCGGCGCTTCTTCTCCTGCATGCTCGAGGGGGGGATCTACCTCGCGCCCTCCCCCTACGAGGCCGCTTTCGTCTCGCTCCGCCACCGCCCGGGGGACGTGGATCGGACGCTCGAAGTCGCTCGCGGGGCCCTGCGCCGGGTGGCCCGGGTGCGTTGAGCGCGCACGGGGAGTCGGCTATGCTGCGCGCCGATTTCGCGGGCTGGGAGTGTCACGCATGTCCCTGCCACGGCAAGTGATTTTCCGTCAACCAGGCGCTCTGCCATGACACGTGAGACGCGCGAAACGCGCGGGCGAACGCATCGAGGCGAGTGTCGAGAGTCCGGGAGCCACGCGAATCGGGTGGGTGAAGTGGATGAGGTCGCGGAGTCGTCGGCCAAGACTGGGACCAGCCGCCGCAAGGCGGTCGACACCGGGCTTCCCGGCCGGCGCCGACTCCAGAAGGTCGCGGGCAGTACGCGATCGGTGGAGGGCAGCGCCTACCAGGGAGCGGTGGAGGCGACGTTCGCGATCGTGATCGCGGCGCTGCTGGGTTATTGGGCGGATCAGCAATTTGGGACCTCACCACTCTGGCTGATCGTGGGGGTCGTGGTTGGATTTGCGGCCTTCGTGATGCGGCTGATGCGGATGGCGAAGCTGGTCCAGGACCCGCACCCGGAGCCGGGCTCCGAAGAGGAACCCCGGGAGCGCGAGGGCCGCTGACGAGCACCGGCCGCGACGCACGAAGCCCAAGCAGAGCCAGCCAGTGAAGAACGAAAACAGCGGAGAGGGCGCGCGAATCCGCACGCACGGCGTGCGTACTGCGCGCATCGGATCATGAAGCTCGAGCGTGTCGAAAAATTGAACCTCGGACTGAGCGCAAGCGCAGTCGCAGCCTCGTTCGCCCTGGCGACCCCGCATTTCGCGACGAGCTTGGCGTTGGGCGCCTTCCTCGAGGCGATCAACTTCGGTGCGCTCTATCGCGGGGCCGAGCGCTTCTTCGCGGGCGAGTTCTCGGGTGCGGGCCCCTGGGTGGGCCTCTTTGCAACGCGCTTCGTGTTGCTCGCCGTGGGAATCTTCGTGACGCTCAGTGCGGGCGCGCACCCGGTTGCGTTGCTGATCGGACTTTCGATGGCGATGCCGGCGGTCCTGATCGACGCCATCAGGCGCCGGCCGCCGGTGCTCGACCCCGAAACCCTACCCGCGCAGGGTCCCGATGATCCGAGCTGGGATCGCTACAGCATCTGGCAGGCGGGCGAGGTGGCGCCGCAGCGCGACGACGACGCCTGCGACGAAGACGAAGAGGGAGAACGATGAACATCTTCTCTGCACTCGAGCACTCCACTGGGGTGCCCTGGGTGGTCTTCTCGGCGCTCTTTGCGAGTGGGCTGCTGCTGCTTGCAGGCTTGAGCGTCAAGAGGGCGATCGTAAACGGTGGCGGCGTCGTGCCCGACGAGGGCGTGACGATCCGCAACGTCTTCGAGCTGATCGTCGAGCAGCTGCTCGAGATGGGCGATATGGCGATGAATGGTCGCGAGAACGCGCGGAAGTACTTCCCGATCGTGGGAACCATCTTCTTCTTCATCCTGATCTCGAACCTGATGGGGCTGGTACCGGGACTTGCGGGCTCGACGAGCGACGTCAATACGACCACCGCCTGGGCGGTCATCTCATTCGGCGTCTACAACTATGTCGGCATCAAGCAGCACGGCTGGAAGTACATCCATCAGTTCATGGGACCCTCGTTGTTCGAGATGGAGTTCGGCGGCAAGCACTACCACGTGCGGCTCCTGGCGCCGGTCTTCCTGGTTCTCGAGATCCCGCTGCACCTCGCTCGGATCCTCACGTTGGCTGTTCGTCTGCTGGCCAATATGTTCGCCGACCACGCGGTGGTGCTGGCCTGGATCGGCCTCGTCCCCGTCGTGATTCCTGCCGTCTTCATGGGCCTCGGAACGCTCGTCGCGTTCCTGCAGGCCTTCGTCTTTGCTCTCCTCACGATGATCTATATCGGTATGGCGCTCCAGGAGGCCCATTAGGAGAGCACTCGGATTTAGCGCTCGGACGGGGATTGGCTCCGTCTTGGCGCGTGATCCACTAGCAGGATTCCTCACACGAAAAGGACAAGGCAATCATGCGCAAGTTCGGCAAGCTTCTTCTCTGGACCATCCTCTTCTGCGCGGTTCCCGCCGTCGCAATGGCGGAGGGCGGTGGCGACAGTGGCCTCGGGCCTGGCCTCGGCGCCGGTCTGGCCGTGGGTCTCGCCGGCCTCGGCTGCGGGATCGGCCAGGGTCTGACCGCGGGCAACACCACCGCGGGCATCGCACGAAACCCGGGCGCGGCCGGCGCCATGTTCGTGAACTTCATCCTCGGCATGGTGCTGATCGAGTCCATCGCGATCTACGGTCTCGTCATCGGCTTCATGCTCCAGGGCAAGATCTGATCGATTCCCGCGTGTCGGCTGCAGTGACGCCATTTCGCCGCATCGGCATCGTCGCAGACTGCATCATCGACTACGGCGAATGTGCGGGAGCCGGCAGTCATTCTGCCGGCCCCCGCACCGGCCGCCGCCCGAAAGCCGGAACGGGCCTCACCCCGTAAACAGGCCCGCCCCTTACCCTGTGCTTCCGCTTGGTGACCCGGTTCCCGTCCGCCCCCGGTCCCGTTAGAGGGGCAGGACGGGCATCGCCCGAAGGCGACGTCAAGCCTTCATCGCAAGGAACGTGCCGTCGGCTGTATGCGATGCTTTCGACCGCACCGGCCCCAGACCCGTCTCGCCTTGTGGTCTGGCCGTGCAGCCCGGGCTTGCGAGAGGAGCGTGAACGCGGGGTCGCCCGGCCGCCGCAGCCCTGTGTCCACGCAGCTCGAAATCCACTCGCCTGCGGATCCGATCCGATTCATCGATTGGGACGCGGCGATGCGAAGATCTCGTCCGTAGCGGCCAGACGGACGGCGAGCGTCTATCATCGCGTCCTTGGTGACGGACTGCCCTCAGAGAACGATCGCTCGATGCGCATCCTCGGATCATGAGTCCAGATGGTTGGAAGCGTGGCCAACGGCTGGCTGATCGCCGTCGAGGGGATCGACGGGGCTGGCAAGACGACACAGGCCGAGCTCCTGGCGGCGGCGCTACGCGAGGCGGGCTACACGGCCGTGCTCACCAAGGAGCCCACGAAGGGGCCGCACGGCCAGAAGATCCGCGAGCTCTCCACCGCCGGCGCGGATCTCTCGCCCGAGGAGGAGCTCGGATATTTCATCGAGGACCGGCGCGAGCACGTACGAGAACTGATCGAGCCCGCCCTGGCGCGTGGTGAGGTCGTCATCACCGATCGCTACTACCTCTCCAACGTCGCCTACCAGGGTGCGCACGGTCTCTCGCCGGATGTGATCCTGACGCGCAACGAGGCGCTCTTCCCGCAGCCGACCGCCATCCTGCTCATCGAAGTCTCGCCCGAAGAGGGACTCCGGCGCGTACACGCGCGCGGCGGACCGCTCAACAAGTCCTTCGAGCGGATCGACTTCCTGACCCGTGCAGCAGAGATCTTCGACGCCGTGGAGCGCCCTTATGTGCGCCGCATCGACGGCGAGGCTCCGCCCCACATCGTGCACGCTCGGGTCCGAGAGGCGCTTCGCGGTGTCTTCGATCTCTGATCGATCCTAGCAATGGGTTGTGGAGCGCAGATTGGGTCTCGGTGGTCTGTACCAATCCGCAGCGCCCGGCTCCTCGGCCTCTCGGCCCGTCGATCGATCTTCCCTGGTCTCAGACAGCCAGCTTCAG
>JAFDDH010000045.1 GCA_019310975.1 Deltaproteobacteria bacterium
TGCCAGAGACCCACTCCTGCTGCTCGAAGTGATTGCATCCGCCCAAATACACCGTTGCGGGCGTGCCGTTGCTGAAGCTGGCCACACCAGACTGCCCCTCAATGTACTGGTCCAGGTCGGTCTCCGCGGTACACGCAACACTGAGGGCCGCAGCGATCAGAACCGTGAAGACTGGGGCAAAGGGCATAGGAGTCGTCATCGTTGCTTCTCCTGATTTCTGCTGATGGCTTCCATGGCACTGTCCATGCAGCCGTTGTCCAGCGTGGAGACGCTGCCGTCATTGAACGTGACCGCGCTGGCAGTCTGGGCGAACCTTCATAGATTATACGGACTATCGGGCGACGCCCTCGGGCGAGCAGCTTCGAGCCCGCCCGAGCTCGAGCATTGAATCCCGGAGAACTGATACGGCTGTACTCAGGAACAGGACAGCGATCCCGACACCAACGATGAAATCGGGCCAGATCGAATTCGACCATGCGACCAGGGCCGCGGCCACAAGAACGGCTCCATTGGCGATCAGGTCGTTGCGCGAGCAGAGCCATGTGGAGCGAAGGTTGATGTCGTCTGTGCGGTGCCGCCACAGAAGAGAGAAGCAGAAGCCGTTGGCGGCGAGGGCAAGGGCACCGACCGCTAGCATGGCCGGTGCCATCGGGACCACTCCGGTACGAAGACTGTGGGCGGCTTCGAAGAGGACGCCCAGACCGAAGGCAGCCATGATGGCGCCTTTGCCCAACGCAGCACGAGCTCGCCACGCTTCGCTCCGATGGAGAACGTAGAGACTGAACCCGTAGACGAGTGAATCACCGAGCATGTCCAACGAGTCTGCTAGGAGGGCGGTAGAGCCAGCGAAAATTCCCGCTCCAAACTCGACGAAGAACATCGCGGCGTTTACAGCCAGAACGATCGTGAGAACGCGACCCTGGGCACCTCGAATGGTCGCCAGCTCATATCCCTTGGCTTCGCAACATTGGTCCATTGAGTGGGTCGCTTGGACTCCGCCTGGCGCCGCAATACGCTTCAGCGGCTGTCGGCGATCTCCTGGGGGTTATCGAACACCGTGGACGACTGCATGCTACCACGAGTCGGTTCGCCACCGCCCCGGCGACACCCTTGGAAGGCCTTGACGGCCTACCTGATATCACGACCACGGCACATCGAACTCGGGTGAATCAGCAGCGCCGAGCGGCCCGGGCGCTGTGAGCGCTCAGTGCCACGGCGAGCAGCCCCAACGCCGCGCCGGTGAACGTCGGCTGGAGTTGCCACCGCTCGCGCATCGAGAGATGATGTCCGTCCACCCCATGCGACAGGCACAATCCTCCCGCTGATGAGCCACGATGCAGAGCTAGAGCAGGCGCGTCGAGAAGGCGCTCGGATCGCCGAGGTCACGCTGGCCCTCGACCCGCGCGTCTCCGAGATCGTCACCCGGATGCGGGAGAGGTCCACCTGCGTCCATGTCGACGAGCGGGGCTCGCTCGGGGTTCGGTGTATTCCGGACGTGGACGTCGACGGCTACGACGCCCGGGTTCTCTTCACGCGCCGCGAGTATGCGCAGCTCGTCGCGCAGCTGCCCTACATCGATCGCGCTGGGCACTTGAGGCTCGTGCACCCGACCTTCGAGGAGATCTGTCCCTGGCAGGCGCCGAGCCTGGAGGAGCGCGCGATCCGCTACGCGGCCGCAACGGGCGCCGCCGAGGAGTGGCTGCGGATCGCAAGAGGCGAGCGCTGGATCTAGACGTTCTCCGGCTTCGGGACTATCCTTTCGGAGTTGGGACGAACTCCCAGGTGGGGGCGCCATGCGATTGTCCCTCCAGCTCAGGGCAACGCTCCTCGTCGGACTCCTGCTCGCCAGTGGCGGCTCGGGCTGTGCGACGCGCGCCCACGTCCAGATCGATGCGGAGACCGACTTCTCCCAATATCGAACCTGGGGCTGGCATCCGCGCGAGCCGACCGATCGGCGCACGCAGCCGAGCGCGCTGGACGTTCAGATTGCCAGGCAGACCCAGCGCGCACTCCTCGATCGGGGATTGGTCTACGTCGATGCGGAGCCGGATCTGCTGGTCAGATCGAGTCTCGTCATCACGCGCGAGCAGGTGACCGAATATACGACGCCCGCGATGCAGTGGATTTCGAGCTACCACGACTCCGGTTCCTACGACGTTCAGGTGACCGAGACACGGATCCATTACTACGAGCGGGGTCGCCTCGTCACGCAGGTGAGCGATGCCCACCGGGATCGTGTCGTCTGGCGGGGCGAGATCGAAGCTCGCTACCGGGAGGCCTTCCGACCGCATCTGGACCAGATCGTCGCGAGTCTGCTCGACCACTTTCCGATGGCCGTGGATCCTGCGACGGGCATGGATCCCCGCGCCATCGCGAGTGCGGGCGACGCGGCGACCGGCCTTCGGCACTGGCCCCGCGACTGAATCGACCCGCGTCGGCACCCCGCCCGAGAACGGGGTGCCAAAAGGGTGTGAAAAGGGTGCCAGAAAGCTGCGAATCGCTGCCCGGGTCAGAAGCGAAGCCGCACCCCGAGCATCTGCCACGACCAATAGAAGTGGTCGTTGTTGCCCGGTCCAGCACCGCTGGCGATGATATTGAACTGCACCGCACTCTCGAGACTCACGTGGTCGGTCATCCGAAACTCGAGGCCGCCGCCCATCGCGATCAAGAAGCCAGTGCCGCTATTCGACACCCCAAAGATGTTGAAGTCAGGGCCGATGCTCTCGTACGTGAATCCGAGCCCGGCGTTCACGAAGGGTCGGATCGTGGCCGACTCAGCGTTTCCCATCGAGAAGTCGATGTCGTAGCGGCCATTCGCCGTCATCGAGACGACCGTGGCGCCACCGGTGACCCCAATCTGCATCTGTGGCCCCAGCGACAGGTTGTTGCCGAAGTTGTAGGGCAGGTCGAAGTTCATCAGGAACGTCGTCGGGCTGGCTGTCAGACCGATGCCCCCACCCACCGACCATCCCCGGTCGTCGGCGGCGGTGGCTGTGCTGGCTGCGTGGGCTGCGCCTGGGGCGAGTAGGACGGTCGCCAGAATGGCTGCACCCGACCGCAACCCCGACCGCATAAACACGTGTAGCTTGATGGCCACAGTATCTCCTTCTGTAGTAAGCGGGGGGAGTAAGCGGGGGGAGTAAGCGGGGGGTTGCGATGGTTTTAACAGATCCGCAAGCGCCGGCAAGCGATCGCGCTCAATCGAGCATCTGGATTCGACTCTGTTGCAGCTCGCGCATGACGGTTTCGAGCAGCGCCTCCTGACGCAGGCTGCGGCGTTGCAGATACCAGAGCCACTCGGCGTCTCGCTCGGGACCGGATTCGAGGATGGCCTGCTCCAGCAAGGTGTCGGCCTGCGACCAATCGGGCGGCCGCGAGCCGAGCAGTCGCGCGGCGTCGTCGAGATCGTCCGCCTCCAGAGCCGGGCCGTAGAGGTTCGATCGGCGCAGGTACTCGGCCACCCGGTACGCGGCGTCCCCCGCATAGGTGTCGAACGCATCGGCCCCTGCGTCGGGCGCAAGCGCTTCGGCCAGGAAGTCATGTGCGGAGGCGTGTCGCGTTGGCTCGGGATCCGGCAGGGCGGGGGGCTCGAGTGGGACGCCCTGCATGTGGGCGATCACCTCGATCGGAGCCCGCCCGAAGACGTGGTACCAGCATAGATACTGGACGAGGTCGATGCCCTGCGCGGGTGCGGCCACCAGGCGGGCCACGGCCATCGGGGTGATCAGCGTGAAGCGCACAGTGTGGTAGTCGATCAGACGTCGGTCGACGGGGCGGCCTGTGATCGACTCGTAGGTCGTGACGGCGCGGCGCAGATCGCCGAGCGGCTCCGAGAGATCGCGGCCACGCAGGCCGGCCAGGTCCTCGGCCGGATCGCCGAGATGGGCGAGCTCGAGGTCGAGCAACGCTGTCACGCGACCCGCCTCGAAGAGGAATTGGCCGGAGTCGGCGCACACGAAGCTCAACCGGCCGCTGGATTCCGGCACATTGCGCAGCAGCCAGGCGACGGCGAACTCGATCAGCGGCTCGGGCCGCGATTTGCTCTTGCGATAGCCCTGCTCCCAGATCGGGAAGTCGGAGAGGGCGATGCGCTCGGTGTCGCGCGGTCGTTCGAGACCGACGGCCTCGAAGGGCGCGATATCCAGGTCGTGGACACGCGCCAGGATTCGCATGTAATCATCCTGCACGGCCATGCGCTCGGCCTCGTCGATTGCGGTGCCGAGATCGGCGCGCCCCGGCACGCGCTCCATCACGATTCCGCGCGGCTCGTCGCAGAACCCGTATACGTGCGGCACCGGGATGCCCTCGCGCTCCAGCACCTGCAGGATCTTCATCTCGTGCTCGAGCGCATAGGCGCCATGATCCGAGATGCCGCGATCGCCGCGAAAGTAGATCGCCAGCCGCTCGCCGGCTGCCTCGGCGCCTCCCGCGCTGTGGCCCTCGCGCTCGATTTCGATGAACCACGCGGGCCGCCAACGGCCCTGGCGCTGGCAGGACACGATGCGGGCGCCGAGCTCGCGCTCGACCCAGGCCAGAACGTTCGCCTCGTCGTGATCCGGGCTATTGCTCAGCGCGCTCTCTCCCCGTGGCCCGGCCGGCGCTCAGTCCTGCGGCTTTACGCGGATCACGCGGTCGGATGCGAACGAGCCGATCACGAGCTCGTCGCCCACGTCCAGCGCCACGGTGCCGGCCCCCATCGGCGGGCCCGCGTTCTCGAAGATCGGCCCCCCTTCGAGGGTGGTCGGATCGAGCGCGACGATCGCGAAGGCCATCGGACAGGCCCCTGCCTCGATCCCCATGCACGCCATCTGATCGCGGATGCCACCGCGGTGCGAGGCCACGAGCAGGCGTCCGTCCTGCGCCCAGCTCAGGTTGTCGGGCGAGGGGATGCTGGCGCGTGCCAGGATCTCGCCGGTCTCGCGATCGATGCGCCGCACCTCGCCGCCGCTGTAGGCGTTGAGGTAGATCTCGCGCCCGTCGGCGGAGAGCTCGATTCCGTTCGGGAAGGGCGCGTCCGTGCCCGGCACCTTGCGGAAGCCAGAGACGGGCTGCCACTCGTAGACGAAGCCGGTGTCGAAGCCGAGGCTGGCACGGATGATCCCGAGCGTCTCCGACTCCTTGTCCATCATATGCGTCGCCAGCAGGCCACCATCGGGCAGGTTGACGACGTCGTTCATGTAGGTGCCGGGCGGCGGGACCGCACAGCCGCGCCAGGTGATCCCCGTCGCACCGTCCGTGTGCGCGACTGCAAAGAACTCGATCGCCTCGCGTCCGCCGTGGTTCACGACCAGCAGTCGCAGGCTGCCGTCGGGCAAGGGCGCCAGATCGATCCCGTGTGGGCTGAACGCGGGCGTCGGCGGGCCGGGACAGTCGGCCTGACCCCAGAGCGAGTCGCCGCCCGCTGGCGCGGGCGCGGCCACGTCGGGGCTGCCCCGGAAGACGATCGTCGTCTTCTCGGACTCGAGATCGAGGAGCGCCAGGTTTCCGGGCTTCGATCCATCCATGGCTCCGAATTGGCTCACGATCAGCGTGCGCCCGTCGGCCAGAAGCGCCAGGTCCTCGGGGTTCTGCATGCCGCACACGGCGTGGATGCCGTCGCGATCACTGCACTCCATCACGATTGGATACTCGGGCCCGCAAGCCAGCGCTGCGATCGCCAGGAGTGCGGCGCAGGCCGGCACCGAAGCGGATCGCTGGGCGCGCCGCGCATCTCGCGATCTGGACTCGCCGATTTCGATTCGCACTCGCCTATTCATCACCCCGTCCACCAGCTCATCCACCAGCCCACCCACCATCCCATTCTCCCCGAGATTCAGCACGCTCGACCGCTGCGCCTGGCCGCCCGGAGAGCATACGACTCGCCCGATGCGAAGCCAGCGCGGTCCGATGCAGCGTAACCCTGGCGTCCGACATCGCGTAGGTGTGGGCATGCGGGCCCGACGAATCAGGCGCGCCGCCGCCGTGGCCTGTGTGTTCGGGGTGGCTGGGTGGACGGGCTCGGAAGGGCCGGCGGCCGACGCCAAGCAGCTCAACGGCTTCGATCTCTCGAACGCGGTCATCCCGATCGAAGAGATTCTGCCGGGGGGACCACCGCGGGATGGGATTCCGGCACTCAGTCACCCGCGCTTCGTCGCGGCGGCCGACGCGCCCTGGAACGATCAGGACATGGTCGTCGGTGTCGTACACGAGGGCGAGGCGCGCGCCTACCCACTGGCGATCCTGGTCTGGCACGAGCTGGTCAATGATCGCATCGCCGACCGGCCGATCCTGGTCTCCTACTGTCCGCTCTGCGGCAGCGCGATCGTCTTCGACCGGCGTCCGGCCGGCGCGGGGGGGCGTGATGGAAAGCCACTCGAGTTCGGCGTCTCCGGCTTGCTCTACCAATCGGATCTGCTGATGTTCGACCGCGAGACGGACACACTCTGGTCGCAGATCGCGGGCCGCGCCGTGGCTGGCCCGATGACGGGCGGGCACCTCGAGATCCTGCGCGCACGCATCCTGCCGTGGGGAAGCTGGCGGGCGCGGCATCCGCGAACCCGCGTTCTCTCGCCGGATACCGGCGCCCGGCGGGCCTATGGGCGCACGCCATACCCCGGATACGATCGCTCGAGAGAGCTCTACTTCCCCGTCGACGCCGACCGGCGCTATCACCCGAAGATGCGCACCGTGGGGTTGCGCATGCCGAGCGGCAAGAGCCGCGCCTATCCGCAGCAGGAGGTGGAGGCTGCGGGATCCCTGGTCGAGGAAGCGTTCGCGGGTCGCCGGGTCGTGGTGGCCTGGAACGCCCAGGCCGAGGCCTTCGAAGTCGAAGCGCCGCCCGAGGTCGTGGTGATCGAGAGCTTCTGGTTCGCCTGGATGGCCTTCCATCCGGAGTCGAGCGTCTATCGAGCCGAGCGGGCCGAGCGGCCGTAACTATGCCCACGGCGATTGCGTAGCAGGGGAGAGGAGGGCGGTGCGGCCACCGTCGTGGACCCAGCCCGGTGTCTCCCCGGCCGCCGGGTGCGACCGTGCCGCCTTCCTCTTGGCCTCGAAGTCAGCCGTCTGTACACACGCCCACACGCCCGTGCGCCGGTACACCGCCCGCGTCGCGTGCGGCGTCCGAATTCACTCTCCCGCCAGGGCGTCGCGCAGGAATCGCCGACTCTGCGCGATCAGTCGGCGGGCCTCGTCGCCCGGGCCCACGCGATCGAAGCCATGCACCGCTCCCTCCAGCATCTGCAGCTCGTGGGGCGCGCCGAGCGCCCGGAGCCGCTCCGCGTAGCGCGTCGCTTGCTCGTGGGGCACCAGCAGATCGCGGGTGCCCTGCAGGATCAGCGTTGGAGGCGCGTCGCGGTGGGCCTGCTCGATCGGCGAGACCTCCCGCCAGCGCTCCGGATCCTGCTCCGGCGTCGTCCCGACGAACTGCTCGGTCATCGTCGGCCGGTCATGCGCCCGGCGTTCGCCCTCGTAGAGCCGGCGCATATCGGTTGGCGGGTACCAGGCCACGACAGCCCGAATCCGCTCGCCTCCGCTGCGCAGGCGCGGCCCGGCGAAGTCCGGGCGCGTCTGTGAGGTCGCGGTGAGGAGCACCAGGTGACCGCCCGCGGAGTCGCCCCAGAGCCCAATGCGCTCGGCGTCGGCACCCAGGTCGCCGGCGTTCTCCACCGCCCAATCGATGGCGTCGAGACAATCGCCGAACGAGTCCGGGTAGCGGGTGGCCGGTGTCAGGCGGTAGTCGATCGAGACGACCGCCAGGCCCGCACTGGCCAGATAGCCGGCCCAGCGGGTCAGGCCCATCTCGTAGCGCCCGCCGCGCGACCAACCCCCGCCGTGGATCATGACCACCAGCGGGGCGGGCGCGTCGACGTTCGTGGGCCGGTAGGCGTCGAGATGAAGCGGGCCGATGTCCGTCTGCTTGTAGACCAGGCCGGTCCGCTTCGTGTAGGCACTGCGATCGAGCTCGAAGGGAAAGCCAATCTGGCTCGGATCGACGTCGCCCATCCAGGCGGGCACGGCGGCTTGGGACGGCGCTTCGGACATGCGGACCTCCACTCCATAGGGTCTAGATAGGGTTCTGGGGGGTTGAGCGTAGCGAGACCGGGAGCAGGCTCGGTGCCAGGGACAATCTGCGCTCCACAACCCTCGGCTAGCGCGAGAGGATCTGTTCGATGAGAAGTACGCGTTGGACCTGGCCGGTGGCCGGCGTTCGCGGCAGCGCGTCGACGACCTCGATTCGTCGCGGCTTCTTGTAGCCGGCCAGCGAGCCCGCACAGTGCGCTTGAAGATCCGAGAGCGTCGGGCGGGGGCCGTCGTCGGCCGCCACCACGACCGCACAGACCAGCTCACCCCACTCGGCATCGGGCAGGCCGACGACCGCCACCTCGGCGACCGCGGGATGACCGACCAGCACGTCCTCGACCTCGCTGGGTGCAAACGACTCGCCGCCCGTGCGGATGATGTCCTTGATGCGGCCGACGATCGAGAGATAGCCCTCCTCGTCCAGGCTGCCGACATCGCCGGTGTGATACCAGCCGTCGCGCAGCACCTCGGCCGTGGTCTCGGGCGCGTCGAAGTAGCCGTCCATCTGGTAGGCGCTGCGCAGGCAGACCTCGCCGCCCTCGGCCAGCTTCAGCTCGACACCGGGCGAGGGCAGGCCGACGCTGCCCGGCTTGCGCAGAACGTCGGCGTCCTCCAGGATCGTCCCGGAGCCGCACTCCGTGGAGCCGTAGAAGACGCGGACCCAGGCGTCCGGAAAGCGCGCCTTCAGCGCGTCCAGGAGCGCGGGCGGCGTGGCCGAGGTGCCGGTGTCGACCACGCGCAGGCTCGATGTGTCGTAGCGATCCGGCGCGACTTCGAGCAGTCGGCTCCAGACGGCGGGAATGCAGTAGAGCCGGTTGGCGCTCCTCGCCTGGACCGCGCTCAGAAGCTCATCGGCCGTAGCCGAGGACACGAAGGCGATCTCACCGCGCGTCTGCCAGGCGCAGAGGGCGAGCGTGAACCCCGCCATGTGGAAGAGCGGGAACATGCAGACGCTGCGCTCGGGCTCGGTCAGGAATACACCCTGGAAGCTGCGCAGGTAGTTGGCGCGATGCGAGAGCACCACGCCCTTGGGCGCGCCGGTGCTGCCACTGGTGAAGAAGAGCACGTGCGGATCGCTCTCCTGCAGGGCGGGTTCGCGGTAGGCTGGGCGCCCACCCGCACTCGCGACCGCGGCCAGATCCAGATCCCCGGCAGCCGGACCCCCGGCCTGAAGGCGCGCCCGCTGCGGGATCGCGGCGCGTGCGGCGAGCTCCACCGCGGCCTCGGCGTGCTCGGCGTCGCTGATCAGGATCTTGGCCCGCGCTAGGCGCGCCACGGAGAGCGCTTCCTCGATGCCGTAGAGTGCGTTCAGCGGTGCGAAGACGGCGCCGAGCTTGGCGAGTGCGGCAAAGAGCGGCATGACGTCGAGGCAGGTCCCCGCCCACGAGAGCACCCGGTCGCCGTGCCCGATACCGGCCTCCGAGAGCGCCCAGGCGAGCGCGTTGGCACGCGTGTCGAGCTCGGCGTGGGTGATGGCGGCGCCGCCCAGCCAGGCTGCGACGCGATCCGGCACCTGCGCGGCGTTGCGCGCGATCAGGTCGCCGATGAGTAGGGCGGGAGCATCGGACATGGCGGCTCCATGGGCGGGCGCGGGCGGGCAGAGGTGAGCGCGGGTGGATGCAGGTGGACGCAGATGGATGAAGCAGGATGAAGGTGCGCAGGGTAGGGGAGTCTTGCCAACGCATGGCACTAGGAATACGATTCTGCTTGCAAAGAATATCATTCCGACCCTCACACAGGTAGGCTCTTCGACGCGACCTGCGCGGGCGGGCGAGCGGGCGGACCCGGCGCCGCCCGGCACGCCGGAGGAGTGATGAGCGATCAACTCGAGGTGCTGACCACCTTCCCCGTCGCGATGCTCGCGCGCGTCAGCGAGACGCTGCCCTTCGTCCGGATCACCCAGATCCCGGCCGACGCAGCGCCCTCCGAGCAAGTCCGCGGCGAGGTGTTGCTGATTCCGCCGTGGGATCCGGGCCACCTCGCGCAGGCTCTCGAGCGCGGCGTTCGTTGGGTGCACACGATTGGAACGGGCGTGGATCGTGTTCCACTCGAGCTGATCGGCGACCGCCTGCTGACCTGCTCGCGGGGCGCCAGCGGCATCCCGATTGCGGAGTGGGTGCTGGCCGTGATGCTCGCCTTCGCAAAGCGTCTGCCCGAGGTCTTCCTCGAGGACGAGCCCGCCGAGTGGAGCTCGGATTCCCTCGGTGGACTCTACGGCGCCAGGCTCGGACTCGTCGGCCTCGGTGGCATCGGTGAGGCGGTGGCGCGGCACGCGCTCTCATTCGGAATGCGCGTGCGTGCCTTCCGCCGTTCGGGTGCGCCGAGCCCCGTCGAGGGCGTCGAGATCGTGAAGAGCTTGCCGGATCTGCTGGGCGACGCGGACCATGTCGTACTGGCGCTTCCGCTCACGGCACAGACCCGCAACCTGATCGACGCCGAGGCGCTGGCCACGATTGCGCCCGAGGCGGGCATCCATCTCGTCAACGTCTCGCGCGGGGCCTTGATCGACCAGGACGCGCTGCGCGGCGCACTCGACGATGGACGGATCGCGCGGGCCAGTCTCGACGTCACGACCCCCGAGCCGCTGCCCGCCGGGCACTGGCTCTATTCGCATCCCAGGACGCGGATCAGCAATCACGTCTCGTGGAATATGCCGGGTGCATTCGAGCTGCTGCTGGACAAGTTCATCGAGAATCTACGCCGCTACCGGGCCGGCGAGGCCCTGGCGGCACAGGTGGACACGGAGGCGGGGTACTGACTCGGCCGCCGGGCCGCGTTGCGTGGTCGCGAGATCGAATGTAGAGTGTAGAAGGTAGAATGAGATTCTGAGTTATCAGAATATTCTTCCGGGCCGATTGACCCGACACAGGGAGCCTTTGCAACGAGTGCCTCGAGGCCGACGCCTTCCCGGCAATTGGTTCCCCGTCGAGTAAGGGTCGAGTGAGGGCGGCATCGAGCGAGCCCGCCACCTAGGCGAGCAGACGCTCCACGAGTTCACCGTGGAGCGGAAGGATTGGGCGAACGCGCAATGGATCTCCGCTACTCGCAGACCGACGAGAAGTTCCGCAACGAGCTGCGCGCCTGGCTCGCCGATGCGGTGCCCGCGCACGGCACAGTGCCCGCCGAGGGCGATTGGGACGCGCGCCGTGGGTACGACACCGGCTGGCAGCGCAAGCTCTACGACGCCGGCTACGCGGGCATCAACTGGCCGGCCGAGTACGGCGGGCGCGGTGCGCCACTCTCCGAGCAGCTCGTCTACTACGAGGAGATCGCCCGCGCCCGCGCTCCCTACGTCGGCGTGAACTTCGTCGGGCTGCTGCACGGTGGGCCGACATTGATCGTCGAGGGCAATGACGAGCAGAAGGCCGCCCATCTGGACGCCATCCTCAAGGGCGAAGAGGTCTGGTGCCAGGGCTTCTCCGAGCCGTCGGCCGGCTCGGATCTCGCCAGTCTGCGCACGCGCGCCGTGCGCGAAGGCGACGACTACGTGATCGACGGTCACAAGATCTGGACCAGCTTTGCCCAGGTGGCCGACTACTGCGAGCTGCTCGTGCGCACGGATCCCGATGCCCCGAAGCACAAGGGCATCACATGGCTGATCCTGGACATGCGGGCCGCGGGGATCGAGATCCGGCCGCTGCGGACGATCATCGGCGGCACCGAGTTCGGCGAGGTCTTCTTCGATCGAGTGCGGGTGCCGGTCAGCCAGCGCGTCGGTCCCGAGAACGAGGGCTGGCGGATCGCCAACGTCACGCTGCGCTTCGAGCGCGGCACGTCTTTCGCGAGCCAGATGGTCGAGCTGAAACGCTTCCTCGCCGAGCTAGTGGACGCCGCCAGCCGCGTCACGCGCCACCATGCAAGCGCCTGGGACGATGCGGCGCTGCGCCGCGAGATCGGGCATATGCAGGCCGAGAGCGATGCGCTCTGGGCGATGGTCAAGCTCTCGGTCTCGCAGGCCAACGAGAGCGGGGTGCCCGGGATCGGCGGCTCAGCGGTGAAGCTCGTCTACAGCGAGCTCTATCAGCGTGTCGGCGAGCTGGCGATGCGCCTGATCGGGCGTGCGGCACTGTCCTGGGACGATGTGGGCGGCTGGCCCAACAAGCGCTTCCTGTATTCGGGCATGCAGTCGCTCTCGCTCAGCATCGCGGCGGGCACGTCGCAGATTCAGCGCAACATCATCGCCGAGCGCATCCTGGGCCTGCCCAAGGACCGCTAGCGCAACCCGCGAGAACACGGAGACGGACACATGGACTTCCAGCCGAGCACGGAGCAGAAGGCGCTGCAGGAGGGCATTCGGGCCTTTTGCGAAGATCGCATCTCGCTCGATGTACTGCCCGCCCTGGCGGAGGCCGGCGGCTTCGACCGCGTGTTGTGGAAGGAGCTCGCGGAGCTGGGTGTCTTCTCGCTGCGGCTCGCCGAGTCGCAGGGCGGTATTGGGCTCGGAGCCGCGGATGTCGTGCTGGTCTTCGAAGAGCTCGGGCGCAGGCTGGCTCCGGGGCCGATCGTGTGGAGTGAGCTCGCGGCCGGGCTGATCGAGGGCGCGGCCACGGGCGATTGTGTGGTCGGCGGGCTCGATCTCGTGCAGGTGGACGTCGAGCCGCACATGATCGAGCATCTGGATGCGCTCGACGCGTTGATCCTGCTGCGCGAGGACGGCCTCTACCGCACGACACCCGATGCCCTGCAGGCCACCCCGATCGACAATCCCCTGGATCCGCTTACGCCCGTTCACGCAGTGACGTCGTTGTCGTTGTCGTCGTTGTCGTCATTGTCAAAGGCCGAGCGCATCGCCGACGCCGAGACCGCGAAGCGCTGGCGGCTGGACGCGATGGCGCAGAGCGCCGCGCTGGCGCTCGGCATCGCCGAGGCGACGCTCGAGCTGGCGCTCGCCTACGCGAAAGAGCGCGAGCAATTCGACCGCACGATCGGCTCGTTCCAGGCCATCAAGCACATGCTGGCCGATATGTTCACCCGTCAGGAGCTGGCACGGGCCAGTGTCTACGCCGCCGGCGCGACGCTCGATCACCCCGAGGTCGGCGACGTCGAGCAGGCGGTTCGGGGCGCCAAGCTGATCGCCGGTGAGGCGGCCATGAAGAATGCGCGCGCGTGTGTGCAGGTGCACGGCGGCATGGGATACACCTGGGAGATCCCCGCCCACTACTACCTCAAGCGCTGCTGGGTGCTGGAGAACGGCTTCGACGCCGGACACGCCCACGCCGACTGGCTGGCTGACCGGCTGGGCGCGGGAGCGACCGATGGCGGCTAGAGGCGCGGTTGCGGAGCGGTCTGTGGAGCGCGCCATCGAGCGCCGGCGGGCCGCCTACGAGGAGGAGGTGGGGCGCCTGGTCGATGCGAGCTTTGCCCTGATCCGCAGAGAGGGCCACCTCGAGCCGAAGGTGGGCGAGATCGTCGCCGCGGCCGGGCTCTCCAACCAGGCCTTCTACAAGCACTTCCGCTCCAAGGACGAGCTTCTCTTGGCGGTTCTCGACGAGGGCTTTCGGCGCCTGGGCGAGTACCTCGAGCGGCGTATGCAGAAGGCGCGCACGCCCGAGCGTCGAATTCGTCAATGGATCAACGGCGTGCTCGAGCAGGCCCTCGATGCCGAATCGGCACGGGCCAGCCGGCCCTTTGCGCTCTCGCGCGGAAGGCTCGCCGAGCTCTTCCCCGACGAGGTGCGCACCGCCGAGCAGCGCCTGGTGGACCCGCTGCGCGAGAGCATCGAGGAGGCGGTGCGCGCTGGCGAGCTCGCGGCCGCCGATCCCGAGCGCGATGCCGCGCTGATCTACGGCCTGGCCATGGGTTGGGTGGAGCGGCAGCTGATGCGGTCCGAGCCGCCGAGCCGCCGCGACGCCGAGCATCTGCTCGAGTTCGCGATGCGCGGGCTGCGCCGACTCACCACGGATCCAAGGCGTTAGCGCGCGGAGGGGGCCAGCGTGGAATGTGAGATCATGCTGACGGGGATCGGGGGTCAGGGCATCCAGCTCGCCGCGCAGATCCTGGCACGTGCCGCCGTCCACGAAGGCCTGCAGGTCATGTACCTCGGTACCTACGGCGGGACCATGCGGGGCGGCCAGACAGACGCCACGCTGGTGGTCGCCGACGAGCGGATCCTGGCGCCGCCGCTGGTCTCGCATGTGGGCTCGGCGCTGGCGATGCACCATGCCTTCTTTGCACCGATCGAGACCAAGCTGCGCGCTGGCGCGGTCGTGCTGATCAACGAGAGCGTCTTCGAAGGCGATATCGCGGGGCGGGATCTGTGTGTGCTGCGCGTGCCCGCCACCGCCATGGCGGCCGATCTGGGGCACCCGCTCGGCGCCTGCATGGTCCTGATCGGTGCCTTTGCGGCGGCGACCGAATTGGTGGGCATCGAGTCGCTGCTGGGCGGCATGCGAGAGTCCATCCCCGCCTATCGACGCCAGAACCTCGACGCCAACGAGAAGGCGCTGCGCGAGGGCTACGGTCAGCTCGAGGCCGGCGTGGCCTCACTGCGCGCAGCCGGAGGGAAGGCCTGATGTCGCGTACCCAGCGCCGCGGCCCGGATAAGCGCCGCGGCCCGGTCAAGCGCCGCGGCCCCATCCAGAGCCGCGGCACCGTCACCATCGATGTCGAGCGCTGCAAGGGCTGCGAGCTGTGTATCCCGGCGTGTCCGCCCGAGGTGCTCGTCATGTCGACGCGGCGCAACAGCATGGGGGCCGAGTATCCGGAGCTCGAGCCGGGTTGCACGGGCTGTGGCGCCTGCCTGCTGGTCTGCCCGGACTTCTGCTTCGAGATCTTCCGCTACGAAGAGCCCGTCCTGCACGAGGCGTCGGCATGACGCGGCGGCTGATGGAGGGCTCCGAGGCGATCGCCGAGGCCGCCGTCGTGGCCGGCTGCCGCTTCTTTGCCGGCTACCCGATGACGCCCTTCACCGAGCTCTTGGAGGGCATGGCGCGGCGTCTGCCCGCGGAGGGCGGGGTCTGCATCAACGCCGAGAGCGAGCTCGAGGCCATCGGCATGGCGTGGGGCGCGCTCGCCACCGGGGCACGCGCCGCCACCGGATCGACCGGGCAGGGTCTTGCACTCATGCAGGAGTCGCTGTCCGAGCTGACACGCTCCGAGCTGCCGCTCGTCCTCTTCAACATGGCGCGCGGTCAGGCCGACTACTACCAGGCGACACGCGGCGGCGGTCACGGCGACTACCGCCACATCGTGCTCGCCCCGATCGACATCGGTGAGGCCGTCGCGCTCACGCAGCTGGCCTTCGATCTGGCTGACCGCTGGCGCAATCCGGTGCAGATCTATGGCGACTATCTACTCGCGCACACCAGCGAGGCGGTCGCCGTCGAGCGGCTCGACTTCGCTCCGCTGCCGACCAAGGACTGGGCGGTGGACGGCTCGCTCGGCGGCAGCGGCGCATCGCGCAACATCAATCCGATCGGGATGACCAAGGGAAGCAAGGGCATCGAGCCCGAGTCCTTCTGGAAGCGCCTGCAGGCCAAGCACGACGAGATCGCCGCAGCCGAGGCGCGCTACGAGTCCGAGCACACCGAGGATGCCGAGCTCCTGGTCGTCGCCTTCGGGACCGTGGCGCGCTTCGTGCGCTACGTCGTAGCCGGTCTGCGGGCCGAGGGTGTGAAGGTCGGCTGGTTCCGGCCGATCACGCTCTGGCCCTTTCCAGCGCAGGCCCTGGCCGAGGCGGCCGCGGGGGCCGCGCGCGTGGCGGTGCTCGAGCAGAACGCCGGCCAGATGATCGACGACGTACGGCTTGCGATCCTGGGCGCCGCGCCGGTGATCCCGATCGGCGGCATCTCATCCGATGAGGCCGGGTTCGGGATCGGCCCATTGCTCGACGTCGACGTGATCCGCGATCGCATCGAGGCCGGCCTGGCCGGCCGCGAGGTGCCGAGATGAGTGGCGACGACAATCGGACCCGCTTCGTGGTGCGCACCGATCGCGTACCCGAGCAGCCCGCCAGTCGGGTGGGCGAGCAGCGTCCGGGGTTGCTGCGCAGCGAGGATCACGATCTGTGTCCCGGCTGCGGGGAGCCCGTGGCCCTGCGCATGTTGCTCGAGGCCATCGAGGAGCTCGGCCTCGGGCAGGATTCGATCGGGGTCGTCGGGATCGGCTGCTACACGGCGCTCACGACGCTGATGGATATCGATCTGATCCAGGCGCTGCACGGTCGTGCGCCCTCGGTGGCCACCGGTGCCAAGCGGATGCGGCCCGACAAGCTGATCTTCACCCTCCAGGGCGACGGCGATATGGTGAATGAGGGCCTGCAGGAGGTGATCCACACGGCGGCGCGCGGCGAGTCGGTGACCTGCGTGCTGCTCAACAACGGTGTCTTCGGTGAGACCGGCGGGCATATGACGGCCACCACCGTGATTGGTCAGCGCACCAAGAATACGCCGGAGGGGCGCGACGCCGGCTACCACGGTCACCCGATCCTGGTCACGGACATCATCGCGGGGCTGGGCGGAACCGCCTATGCGGCGCGCTGCGGTGTCTACGACGCCGCCGAGATCTCGCGCACCCGGCGCATCCTGCGCAGGGCATTCGAGACCCAGCAGAAGGGCGTGGGCTTCTCGTTCGTGGAGATCCTGACCATGTGTCCCACGGGCTGGTTCGTGCCGACGGCCGAGGGGCCGGAGTATCTCGACCAGGTATTGGGCTCCGTTCACCGACTCGGGGAAGTGAAGGTCGACGGGAAGCTCGTACAGAGCTGAGCTGCGGACGCCCGATAAGAAACGAAGAGATACCGACGTCCGAGGCCGGGCGGATGGAGGGTTGGCGCGAACTCAAGCGCAGTAGGCAACGCACCTGCAGAGCCGACCATCCCCGTGCCGCAACCGCGCCCTGCCACCAAGCAAGTCCGCACGAGCCATTCGCGCCAACCCTCCATCCGCCCGGCCCTGCCACCCACACGGAACCTCTTCCCCCCCCACTACCGCCCCAGCTCCTTGGCCACCGCCTCGGCCACCTCTGTCCCGGCAAAGAAGTCTCGATTGCCGGAGGTGAAGAGCTCGACCGCATTGGCGAATGTGAAGTCACGAAAGTCCGCCCGGTCGAGCCGCTCCTCCTCCACCAACTCCCAAGCTTCCGGCAGGACAACGTTCATATCCGGCACGTCCCAATGCCCGATGTCCGAGCTGAAGATTGCGCGCAGCCGGGCACCCATTGGATTGGTGCGTGTGTCGAAGGCCAGGGCGTTCATGGGATCGTCGGCCTCGCAGCCGAAGAAGAGCTGCTCGCTGAAGATGCGCCGGATGTCCTCGGGCTTCTCGACCCCACTGTGGCGGAATTCGTCGAGGCTGGCCGGGTCCTCGGTCGGGTCCGAGAGGATCGTCAGGCTCTCGTCGAGCTGATCGATGCGGCGCTGGAACGTCTCCGGGCCGTAGCGCTCGAAGAGGTCCTTCATTTGCGCGCGGTCGACGTGGGCCGGGTCGAATTGCCTGATTGCGGTCCCGCCGCGCTTCTCGAAGTGTCCGAGCAGGTCGGAGTAGAGGTTCGCCCCCCACGCCACGCCCCCCTCGAGGAATGCAAAACGCAGCTCCGGGAAGCGGTGGGGGACTCCGCTCAGGAAGAGCGAGCGGCACGTGCCCTCGCCGGCCGCGGCGAAGTTGCCGATGTGATTGAACACATAGTTGGTCATCGAGAATCGCGTCCCCCAGCCCATCGCGCTCGAGTGGAAGGTGGGGGCGACGCCGAGCTCGCGACAGCGTTGCCAGACGGCGTCGTAGGCGGTGGGGTCATCGGGCCCGTAGCTGTCGATCCAGCGCGCCGAGCGTGCCTGATTCTCTCCGGGCAGCGGGCGCGAGACGAAGCCGGGCAGGAGCACGGCACGCAGCCCGAGTGTGCCGACTGCGAAGTCGAGCTCGTCGAGCGCTTCCTCGGGCGTGTGCATGGGGATCAGCGCAGCCGGCGTGAGGCGCGATGCGTGCTCGCGACACAGCGCGGCGTAGTACTGATTGAAACCGCGGCAGGCCGCTTGCCGATGCTCGGCTGCGTCGATCTGAAGCGCGATCAGCCCGAAGGTCGGATACAGGATCGCGAAGTCGATGCCGAGCTCCGGCAGGCGTTCGTGAAGCAGGCCCGGCAGCAGGGCGGCGGCGCGGTCGAGGGTGTTCGAGGTGGGGAACGCCCACCAGCTGAGGCGAAAGAGGCCGAGCCGCCGCTTCAACTCGGCATCCATGTGGCGGGCCTTCTGAGAGGCGGTGAGGGCGGTTTCGACGCCATCCGCGACCGCTGCTCCTGCGAGCTCGGCAATCTCGTCGCGCACGGCGGGCAGGAACTCCACCATATGCCCGTCGGCATCGATCACGGGGTGATCGAGCTGGGCCTTGATTCTCTGGATCCGAGCTAGAGCGCGCAGTCGCTGGCCCCTCCGTCGATGCGCAGGTTCGTCGCGTTGATGTAGCCGGCGCGCTCGCTGGCCACGAAGGCGACCAGATCCGCGACCTCGTCCGTCTCGGCGAAGCGACCGGCCGGGTTGGCGAGCATCTCGCCCGCCGCCTTGCGCTGCACGGTCTCCCAATCGCTCCCCCAGCCCCTGCGCTCGGCCCGCCGCAGAAAGCTCTCCTTCACCTCCGCGGTGGCGATGATGCCCGGGCTCACCAGGTTCACCGTGACACCGCTGCCGGCCAGCTCCTTGGCGAGGCTGACGCAGATATTCGGAAGCGCCGCCTTGGAGGCGTAGTAGTGCGGCATGCGGTTGCCGGGCCTTGTCGAGCCGACAGTGCCCAGCCAGATGATGCGTCCGAAGCCGCGCTCCTTCATGCCCGGCGCAAAGGCCTGTACGAGACGCACGCCCGAGAGCACGTTCTTCTGGTAGATCCCGATCCACTCCGTCGTCGAGGTCGCCATCCAATCGCCGCCCTCGGCCGAGCCGTAGTTGTTGACCAGGATGTCGACGTGGCCGGGACCCGCCTCAATCTGATCGATCAGCGCGTCGGCCCCGGCGTCGCTCACGATGTCGCCCGTGACGGCCTCGGCGTGGAAGCCCTGGGCACGGATCGATTCGGCGATCGGCTCGGGCTGCCCGGGCTCGAACCCATGCACCAGCACGCGGGCCCCCTCGCGCGCCAGGGTGCGCGCGATCGCGCTGCCGGTCCCTCGGTGGCTGCCCGTGACCAGCGCCACCCTGTCCGAAAGTCCGAGATCCAAGGGGCTCTCCTATAGGCCTTGTCGAGCCTTGTCTATTGAGCCTTGTCCATGGGCCTTGTCTATCGGCCCGGTCAGCCGGCCAGCATGCCGCCGTCGACCGCCAGGATGTGGCCGTTCACATAGGCGGAGGCGGGGCTCGCCAGGAACACGGCCACGCCCTTGAGATCATCCCGCTCGCCCGTGCGCCCGAGTGGCACGGCCCCCGAAAGCAACTTGATGGCGTCGGGGTTGCCCTTCACGTGGCTGAACATATCCGTCAGGAATGGACCGGGCGCGATCGCGTTCACGCGGATGCCGAAGGGTGCGAGCTTGATCGCCATATCCTTCGTGAGCGTGATGACGGCGCCCTTGCTCGAGTTGTAGGCGATTGCGGGCTGCGCGTAGTCGGGTGCGCCGCGATATCCGCCCACCGAGGTGACATTGATGATCACGCCGCCGCCCCGATCCTTCATGCGGCGCGCCACCTGCTGGCTCAGCTGCCAGAGCCCGCGCACGTTCACGTTGTAGACCTTGTCCCAGGCCTCCATGGGATGCTCGAGGACCGGAGCGCCCCAGGTCACGCCGGCGTTGTTCACCAGGATGTCGATCGGCGCGGCGGCCTGGTCGAGCTCGGCCACAAAGCGGTCGATGTCCTCGCCGCTGGACATGTCGACGACAAGGGCCGTGGCCTGGCGGCCGAGCTTGCGGATCTCCTCGGCGGCCGCCTCGCAGTTCGCAATCTTGCGCGAGGCGACGATGAGATTCGCGCCGGCCTCCGCGAGCCCCACCGCCATGTCGAGCCCGATGCCGCGTCCGCCGCCGGTCACCAGCGCCGTGCGCCCACTCAGATCGAAGAGATCGTGTGTCTCCATCATCCGCCTCCATCCCACCCGTGATCGCCCAGCTCGGAGAGCAGCGGTCCCTGTCTCTCCGCCCCCCCCCTCTGTGATGCGGGGGTCGCCCTGCGGAGCACGCTGTCAGCGGCCGCTCAGCTGAAGTCGATCACCGAGCGGATCACCTTGCCGTCCTGCATGGCCTGGAATGCGTCGTTGATCTCCTCGAGCTGGATGCGCTGCGAGATCATGCTCTCCAGATCGAGCTTGCCGGCCTTCCAGAGTCGCAGCAGCTTGGGCATGAAGGTGCGGACGTTCGAGCTGCCGTACATCGAGCCGCGCAGATTCTTGTCGGTGTAGAAGAGCTCGAAGGCGTTGAACTGGATGTTTTCATCGAGCCGCCCGACCCCCACCACCACCGCGGTCCCGCCACGGCGGGCCGCGTCGAAGGTGGCGCGGATCGTGGTGGGGTTGCCGATGCACTCGAGCGCGTAGTCGAAGCCCTCGCCGGCGGTGATCTCGGCCTTTAGCTGGTCGAGTGCGTCCGGGGTACAGACGTGGGTGGCGCCGAAATGCTTGGCCTGCTCGAGC
The DNA here is from genome assembly GCA_019310975.1 of Deltaproteobacteria bacterium. Lineage (GTDB taxonomy): Bacteria > Myxococcota_A > UBA9160 > UBA9160 > UBA4427 > JAFDDH01. The sequence continues at coordinate 20,604 of JAFDDH010000045.1, forward strand.
TTGCTCTCCACCGTGTCGACGGCCAGGATCTCGGCCGCACCGGCGATGCGCGCGCCCTGGATGGCGCTGATGCCGACCCCGCCGCAGCCGAAGACGACCACGCTGCTCCCCGGCGAGACCTGGGCGGTATTGATCGCAGCGCCGACGCCCGTGGTGACCCCGCAACCGATCAGCGAGACGATGTCGAGGGGGATGTCATCGGTCACCTTCACCAGACAGTCCTCGGTGATGATCAGCTCCTCGGCGAAGGTGCCCAGGCCGGTGAAGCCATTGACCGGGTTGCCGTCGATGACGAAGTGGGGGGCCGTCGCCACCGCCATGCTGCGTGCGCAGAGGTAGGACTGGCCGCGCAGGCAGGGCCCACACCTCTGGCAGGCCGGTACGAAGCTCAGGATGACGTGGTCGCCCGCCTGCACGCCCGTCACACCGTCGCCGATCTCCTGCACGATGCCCGCGCCCTCGTGTCCGAGCACACACGGGAAGCCACACGGGATGGTGCCGTTCTGAGCGGAGACGTCGGAGTGGCAGACGCCGCTCGACACGATCTTCACGTGCACGTCACCGGCACCGAGATCGCCGAGGGAGACGTCGTTACGGACTTCGAGTGGAGAATTGAGCGCAGGGAGGATCGCGGCCTTCATTGGATTGCTCCGTTCTTCGAATAGGGGTTGGGATTGGGGTTGGGATAAGGAGTCGTGGGCGTCGAGTATAGACGGGGGTTCTTCAACGGGCTGCTAGGCTCGGCGGCCTCGATGGCCCTCCACCAGACCTCGGGGCGCAGCGGGCTCGGTGCCGCGCTGGCCAGCATCACTGTGTTGTCATGGGGCCTGCTGCCCCTCGCATTGGCAGTGGTGGTGGAGCGGCTCGATCCCCTGACGCTGACCTGGTTCCGCATGCTGATGGCGACCGGGGTCCTCGGGATGATTCTATACGTCCGCGGTGGGCTGCCGGATCTGCATCGCCTGGGGGGCCGGGAGTGGGGACTGATGGCGGTGGCGGTGCTCGGGCTCGGCGGCAACTACGTCCTCTACGTGGTGGGCCTCTCGCTGACGACCCCCGCCAACGCCCAGGTCCTGACCCAGCTGAGCCCGCTGCTTCTGGCGGTCGGCGGCATCGTCATCTTCCGTGAGCGCCTGGGCGTCGTGCAGTGGTCGGGCCTCTTACTGGTCGTCGTGGGGCTGGCACTCTTCTTTGCCGACCAGCTGGCCGCCTTCGTGGACACCGCGGACCGCTATCTGCTGGGATCCGCGGTCCTGGCTCTCTGCTCGGTGGTCTGGGCCTTCTACGGCCTGGCCCAGAAGCAGCTGCTCGTGCAGCTGCCCTCACAGGGACTGATGCTCTGCATCTACGTGGGATGCGTGATCGGGCTCTCGCCCTTCGCGCGGCCCGTCGGCCTGGTGGGTCTGAACGCACTCGAGTGGGGACTGCTGATCTTCTGCGCGCTCAACACGCTGGTCGCCTACGGGGCGTTCGCGGCCTCGCTCGAGCACCTGGAGGCCTCGCGGGTGGGGGCGATCATCGCGCTGACCCCGCTGGCGACCTTCGCGCTGGTGGCAGTCGCGCACCGGGTCTGGCCCGGTGCGCTGGCGCCGGAGCACTTCTCGCCGCTGATGCTCACCGGTGCCGGGGGTGTCGTGGTGGGCTCCATCATGACCTCGCGTGATCGCCGCCAGCGGTGATAGGCTCATATGTGTTGGCCGCGCGATGGCGGCGGGCAGCGGGAGGCGGGCATGATCGAGCACCTCGACTTCGGACGGACCGGCCACGCGAGCACCCGGGTTCTATTCGGTGCCGCGGCGCTCGGGGCCATGCGCCAGGACAGGGCCGACCGGGTGCTCGCGAGTGTGCTCGAGTACGGCGTGAACCACATCGATACCGCGGCCGCCTACGGCGACTCCGAGCTGCGCCTGGCCCCCTGGCTGCGCGAGCACCGCGCCGACGTCTTCCTGGCCAGCAAGACCGGGGACCGCGACCGCGACGGTGCACGCGCCAGCATCGAGCGCTCGCTCGATCGATTGGGCGTCGAGCGACTCGATCTGATCCAGCTCCACAACCTGACCGACGAGCCGGGCTGGGAGCAGGCCATCGGGAAGGGCGGTGCGCTGGAGGCCTGCGTGGCCGCACGCGACGAAGGGCTGGTGCGCTTCATCGGTGTCACCGGGCACGGCACCTTCGCGCCGGCCATGCACCTGCGCAGCCTGGAGCGATTCGACTTCGACTCGGTGCTCCTGCCCTACAGCTGGACGATGCTGCAGAACGCCGCCTACGCACGCGATCTCGAGAGCCTGCTCGAGGTCTGCAGCGAGCGGAACGTGGCCGTCCAGACGATCAAGAGCATTGCACGGCGGCGCTGGCGCGAGGACGATCCGAGCCCGCGCTACAGCTGGTACGAGCCGCTGCGCGATCCGGATGCGCTGCGCCGCGCCGTGCAGTGGGTGCTGGCCCGTCCCGGTCTCTTCCTCAATTCGTCCAGCGACGCGACCCTGCTGCGTCCGATCCTGGAGGCGGCCCGCGAGCTGGCAGAGGGCCGGGCGCGGACGGTCGAAGATGCCGAGGTGATGGGCGACGCCACGGCCTTCGCGATGGAGCCGCTCTTTGCCCGCGGCGTCTCGGAAGGGATCTGAGGTC
>JAFDDH010000407.1 GCA_019310975.1 Deltaproteobacteria bacterium
GCCCTCTGATTGGGAGGATCTCTACAGTCAGTACACCGCCCACTCTCCGATCACTCCGCTGATGCCCTTTCTCTACCACCACGCCGGCTACGACACGATCTGGGATGATCCGAAGAACCGGGATGAATCACTTCCGCGCGGGCTCTCCGCGTATATGCAGGAGGCGATCGACAGGGGCTGGATCCCGATCCACCCCGAGCCCGGAACCAGGCCACGTGTCTTCATATTCTCCGGAAGCAATCCCCTGCGCCGCTGGCCATCGCCGCAGACCGCAAAAGAACATCTCTGGCCGAAGCTCGACCTCATCGTGTCGGTCAACTTTCGCATGAGTACGAGTACCCTGTGGTCCGACATCGTGCTGCCCGCAGCGTCCTACTACGAGAAGTACGGCATCAAATACGGTGTTTCGGCGATGCCCTATATCGTTCCCTGCGAACGGGCCACGAAGCCCCGCGGCGAGGCGAAGAGCGATTACGAGATCTTCGGCAGCCTGGCCAGACGGGTCAGCGAGCGTGCCAGTGCGCGGGGCATCACCCAATCCGTGAAGGGGCCGAAGGGGCGCCCGCTGGACCTGACGAAGTGCTTCGATGTCTGGTCGCTCGACGGCGACTTCGACCCGATGGATCCCCTCTCCGCAATCGATCGCATCTTCCGGCGCAGCGATATCGTCGGCAATGTCAGCGCCGAGCAGGCCTTCGAGCTGGGTGTGGTGCCGGTGGTCGAAGCCGGCGACTACACGCTTGCAAACCAGGCGTGCTCGACCTTCGAGCCCGGCGAACCCCTGACCCCCTATCGGTGGTTCACCGAGGACAAGATTCGCTGGCCCACGCTCACCGGACGCATGCAGTTCCTGATCGATCACCCCTGGTTCGTGGAGGCCGGAGAATCTCTTCCCGTGCACAAGGACTCGCCGGGGATGCAGAGCGGCTATCCGCTGAGGCTGACCAGCGGACATACGCGCTGGAGCATTCACGCCATCTCACGCGATCAGAAGCTCCTGCTGCGGCTTCAGAGGGGGGAGCCCGTGGTCTGGATGCACCCCAAGGATCTGGCCGATCGCGGGATCGAGGACCACGACGAGATTCGCGTCTACAACGAGCACGGTGCATTCGAAGCCCACGTAAAACCCGCCGATCGTATGCAGCCGGGTATGGTTCAGATCTTCCACGCATGGGAGCCATACCAGTTCAAGAACTGGGAGGGCCAACAGGCACCGGTCGTATCGCCCTGCAAGCCGACGCATCTCGCCGGCGGCTACGGGCAGCTCCACTACCGCATGTTCTACAATGCCCCTGGCCACAATCCGCGGGGTGTGGGTGTGGAGGTCGAGAAGGTGTCGAATGGGCCGGCCCTCTTCGTTGCGCGGAAGGGTCTCGTTGGGCAAGGGAATGCATGAGCCCAGCACACGGAGCTGAGGGGTTGCCCAGATGGTCGAAGTGAATATCGAGCGCGAGTACGAATTTGCGGCCGATGTCGTGTGGGACGTGATTGCAGACTTCGGGAACGTTAGCTGGGTTCCCGGAATCGAGAAGGTGGAGCTGGAGGGGAAGGGTGTCGGGATGATTCGCCACCTCACCGTGCCCGTATTTCCGCAGCTGCACGAACGCCTCGATGCCATCGACGCGCAGGAGAAGGTGCTCGAGTACTCGATCCCTGCCGTCGAGTACATCAAGGTCGAGAAATACAGCGCTCGGGCGCAGGTGGTCGATCTGGGGCCCGGGCGCTGCCGCGTGCTGTGGTCCTGCCGAGCCGAGGCAGTGGGCGCCTCCGAGGAAGAGGCCAGCGACAAGACCAGGGCCTTCTATGCGGCGATGCTGGGCTGGATCAACGACTACCTCGAGCAGCAATGATTCGAGCGGACGGGCCAGCACGCCAGTGTGCAGCTCGGCGCGACGGGAGTGATGACGATGGGTGATGAATTCGAGTCAGCGGAGAGCCACGCGAGTGCACGGCGCTTCGACATCGAGGGTGAGAGCCTCGGCTTTCCCTCCCTCTATCCAGATGGCTCTTCCGCAGTGGGTCTCTTCATGGTGTCCTCGGCGGCCGCCCAGGAGTTGATCCGCGAGAGCGGCTTCGAGGTGGCGGAGCTGCTGCCGGGCCGGGCGGCCTTTTCGCTCGCCTGCGTTCACTACCGCGAGTCGGATTGCGGTGTCTACAATGAGATCTCGCTGGCCTTCTTCGTGAAGCCAAAGCACGGGCGACCGAGCCGCATTCCCTACCTCGGGACCTGGCTCGATATTGCGCGCGGCGATGCGGCGACCCACGTGTGGAAGCTCCCGGTGACCACCAAGCTCGCCAACGACGCGGGCGTGCTGATGTGGGGCTTCCCGAAGACGATCGAGGAGATCGATTTCGAGCAGATCGACGGCCGCGCGGTCTTCACACTGCGGATCGACGGGCGCGAAGTCCTCAGCTACTCGGTCGCCGCCTCTGGTGGGCGGCATCAGCCCCGCTCGGCATCCGCCGTCTACACCCTCTACGAGGGAGCGCCCCAGGTCACCTTTCTGGAGAGCGAGTGCCACGAGGTGGGCGTGAGAGCCGGGGGTGGGCGCCTCAGCCTCGGCGATCACCCGATTGCAGATGATCTGCGTGGTCTGGGCCTTCCCCGCCGACCCGTCGTCTCCACCTGGATGGGGCGGACCTCCTTCTGGGTGGGACCGCCGCAGAAGCTCTAGTAGAGCGGGGTGGGGCTCGAGGGTCGACGGACTGACCTCCGAAACCGGAGCGGGTGAGCATCGGCATTGGCTGTGACCAGCCATCGACTTGAACGTCTCATAGACCCCACCCGATGTCGCAATA
>JAFDDH010000408.1 GCA_019310975.1 Deltaproteobacteria bacterium
GCCCACATTCCGTTCCCAGGTGCGCCGAGGCCACCTCGTGGAAGTAGCGGACCGCTTCCTCGGAGCAAAGGATGGGTGGGGGAGAAGTGTGCCTTCTCGGCGGCGGCGATGTCAGTACACTTGTTCATCGATCCAGAGCCTGACCTACTGCCAGGAAGTTGCGAATCCGATCATGCCGACCAGCCCGCCTCGCCTCAGCAAATTCCACTTCCTCGCCCACCAACAGTGTCCGCGGCGGCTTCACCTCGCCACGCACGCCCGCGAGCTGGCCACGCCGCGCTCTGCGGGTCTTCAGGCCATCCTCGATCAGGGCCGCGCCATTGGGCTCGCTGCCCACGCACTCTTTCCAGGAGGTATCCCCGTCGAGGAGACCGACTTCGCGGAAGCCCTGGTCCGCACCCGTGCGCTGATCGAGGACGCCGATGTCCCGGCAATCTTCGAGGCGGCCTTCGAGTACGAGGGTGTGCGCATCCGCGCGGACGTATTGGTGCGGTTGCCCCTGGGCCGCTTCGCGCTCTGTGAGGTGAAGTCCGCCACGAAGTGGAAGCAAGAGCACGGGCCCGACCTGGCCGTCCAGCTGTGGGTGCTGCGCGGCTGCGAGGTCCCGGTGGCCGCCTGCGAGCTGATCCACGTGGACAAGAGCTACGTGCGGGGTGATGGATCCATCCGCCCGGAACGCTTCTTCATGCGGGAGGATCGCAGCGCCGCGATCGAATCTCTCGTGGCGCAGGTCGACGACTGGCTGCGTGAGCTGCAGCGCGTGCTCGCCAGCCCCGACCCGCCGGACGTGGAGCCGGGCACTCACTGCCGATCACCGCATCCGTGCGAGTTCTGGGCGCACTGCACGGCAGGACGAAACGATGAATGGTTCCTGCAGCAGAAGCGTGTGCGCTACGAGGTCCGGCGGCGCTGGCTCAGTGCCGTGGAGCGGGGCGAGCCTTGGATCTCCACCGGCCTCGCCGAAGCGCTCATCAGCGCGGAGCCACCGGCCTGGTATCTGGACTTCGAGGCGCTCGGCCCGGCGATTCCCATCCACGAGGGCGTCCGCCCCTACGAGGCGATCGCGTTCCAGTGGTCGCTGCACCGACTCGAGGCCGACGGAACCACACGCCACCTCGAGCTTCTGGCTGACGGACACGCCGATCCGCGCGACGCGGTGGCCGAGGGCCTGCTCGAGGCACTGTGCGGTGACGACGATCCCATCGTCGTCTACGGCGACTACGAGAGCCGAATGCTCCGGGACATGGCCGAGCATGCACCCGCCCTGGCCGGCGATCTGTGCGCTCTGGATGCGCGACTCGTGGATCTGCTTCCGATCGTGCGTGCGCACATCTACGACGGCGCCTTTCGCGGCTCGTTCTCGCTGAAGGCAGTGGCACCTGCCCTCGCCCCCCACGTGCGCTACGACGATCTCGACGGCATCGCGGACGGCACGGCAGCGGCCGCAGCGTTCGCCCAACTGGCGGGTGGCGAGCCGGACACGCACGAAGAGGAGACCGTCCGCGACCAGCTGCTCGCCTATTGCGAGCGCGACACACTGGCACTGATGGAGACCCATCGTGCGCTGCGCAACGCGGCTGGCATCGAAGCTCTGGTGGCAGCGCGCGCCGCGCGAGACGACCGGAATCAGGACCGTGGCGAAGATCGAGTCGTACCCGACGAAGGAGAACACCTGGCCGAGGCCACTGCCCGCGTAGAAGAGACGGGACAAAAGCCCGAGGCCACTGCCCGCGGCGAAGAGACGGAACCCCAGCCCGAGGCCAGCGCGCCCGCTCATGAGAAAGAACGCTCGTCCACGGCCCCAGACGAGCGGGAGCGCCCGCGCGATGCCACGGCGTCCGTCGGGGAAAGGGAACGTCTACTCGAAGCCACCGCGCTCGTCGAGAGGGAACGCCTGCTGGAGGCCACTGCGCTCGCCTACGAGTGGCATGCGGGCCAGACCCGCAAGCAGTCGGACATTCCCTACGTGAGCCATCCGCTGCAAGTGATGGGGCTCGTGTTGGAGCACCACGGCGACGCCGACCAGGCGATTGCCGCGCTACTCCACGACGCACTCGAGGATGCGACCGATCCGGCCGAGCGCAGGCAGCGCGAGACACACATCAAGAGGCGCTTCGGCCGCGGCGTGCTCGACACGGTCCTCCACTGCACCGATACCCTCGACAACGAGGCCGGCGAGATGAAGGGTCCATGGCGGGAGCGCAAGGAGCGCTACCTGAGCCAGCTCCGACGCGAGTCCGACCGCAGCCTACTGGTCGCCGCGTGCGACAAGCGTCACAACTTGCACGCGCTGGTCTGGGACATCGAGATCCGTGGCGTCGAATACCTCTCCGCCTTCAATGCCGGCGCCGAGGATCAGGTCTGGTACTTCGAAGAGATTCTCACGACGGTTCGCGGCCGCGTTCCCGAGCGCCTCTTTCGCGAGCTTCAGGCGCTCGTCGAGCAACTCCGCGAGCTCCTGAAGGCGGAGTGAAGCCGGAGTGAAGCCGGAGCGGCACCCCGCCCTGGGGCGCTGGGTCGATCAGCCCCGCCCTGCGCGGCGGCGGCGACCTCGCAGCCAGATCAAGGGCGGGAAGATCAGCACCAGCTCGGCACCCAGGCCGCAGAGTGGCTCTTCGATCAACATGGCGACGGTGCTCCGGGACTCGGCCTCGACGTTCAGCGAGCGCGAGGTGCACTGCGAGTCCGCATCGTCCGCGTCGCCGTCGCCATCGTTGTCGAGCCCGTCATCGCAGCGCGGGTTCTCGAGCAGCGACTCGGCCTTGGCGCAGCCCGGATCCGAGCCGTCATCGACCAGG
>JAFDDH010000409.1 GCA_019310975.1 Deltaproteobacteria bacterium
CCCGCATCGGCGAAACGATCAGCGGGATCCTTTTCGAGCATGTCGAGCGTCAGTGTGTCGAGTGCGCTCGGGATGCCGGGGGCACGACGGCTCGGTGGTTCAGCCTCCGCCATGAGGTGGGCCACGAGGGTGCTCGCCGTCTCGCCGGCAAAGGGCGGCGCGCCCGTGAGCAATTCGTAGAGCACGATCCCCAGCGCGTACACATCCGAAGCGGCCGTCGCGGCTTCGCCCGATGCCTGCTCTGGGCTCATGTACACCGGCGATCCGAGCATCACATCGCATTGCGTTCGAACGGCTGATCGCGCGCCCTTGGCGAGCCCAAAATCCGCCAGCTTGGGCGTGCCGTCGCCGGCGATCAGGATGTTGAGGGGCTTGACGTCACGATGCACGATGTCGCTCGCGTGTAGATGGGCAAGGGCAGTCGCGATTGGCTCTATCAAGGCGAGCGCTCGCTCCGGGAGCATTGGCCCCTCGCGTTTCAGCAGCTCGGCGAGGTTCCCGCCATCGACGTACTCCATGACGATCCAGATTCGCCCGCTCGCCTCGATGATGTCGAAGATCTGCACGACATTCGGATGCGAGAGCCCGGCGAGGGCGCGCGCCTCCTCTCGGAAGCGTTCCCAGATTCTGGCCCAATCCTCATCCCCGTCGTTCTCTGCGAACGTGTCGTCGGTGTGTAGCTCCTTCAACGCGACTTTCCGCCCGAGGGCGAGATCCTCGGCCAGGTGCACTACCCCCATTGCGCCGCTGCCGAGCCGATGCTGAAAGCGGTAGCGATCGGCGATCGACCCTCGTTCGGGCGATGAGGACTCGAGAGGACCCTCGCCAGAGACCCGTGCCGATGCGGGTCGCCGGGAAGAGGAGCAGGCCGCGGCCGCCCGAGAGAGCAAGCTGCTTCCCGCGAATCTCCCGCTTCGGATTTTCCTCCGAAACGTCCCTCTTGATGAGCCCAAAGAGGACTTTCCTCTCGGTCTCCACCTCCGGGTAGGCGAGATCCAGCACGCCGTTGAGCAGCACCGGTCCGGCCAGAAACAGGAATGGGATCAACAGCGCTGCGGCCAGCTGTGAACAGTGCGAATGGCGAAGCCAATCCCGCATCAGCTGCGGTTCATCTATCAGTCTCGGCGCCATTCCCGCAGAACGCTTGGACGCTGCGCGCATCGTCTCAAGATGACGACGACACCACACGCGTGTTCTTCGGATCAGGCCCGATGGCCGTGCGATGCGCCGAGTGGGCATGAAGTGCCTGCAGAATGTCCTGAGGAAGGTCCTGAGGAGTGAGAGGCCTGCCCTATCTCCAACGCGAGGACAGACACCATATGAGGAATCGGACGATTCGACTCGAAATCTGACCCCTCGGACTCGACGCTCGCGGGGTGGAGTACCGAGCCAGACGCACGGACTGTCACGCCGGCTGGCTTCGGGCGGAGTCCGGCTCAGATTCCTTCGCAGTGGAAAGCTCTTACGAAGAGAAGTGCATCTTCAAGTCGAACTTCGCCGGCCTGGTCCTGGCGAACGATCTGGTGGAGCGAGTGAGGTGCATGCACCAGGGCATCCAGGTCGACGAAGACACGCTGGCAATCGCCGAGAGCAGCTCAGAGCACGTCGCCGCTTTGACTCACGAGCTTGGTGGCCATCTCGACTGCGGTGGCCGCGTCTCGACAGTAGGCATCGGCTCCGATCGTCTTGGCGAATTCGTCGTTCAGCGGTGCGCCGCCGACGAGCACGAAGTGCTTTCTGCGGATGCCCTCCTTCTGCATTCCATCGATCACGGCCTTCATGTAGGGCATCGTGGTGGTGAGTAGCGCCGACATTCCGACGATGTCGGGCTGGTGTTCCTCGATCGCCCCCAGGAACTCCTCGATGTCGGCGTCGACTCCCAGGTTCACGACCTCGAAGCCGGCACCTTCCATCATCATTGCGACGAGGTTCTTGCCGATGTCGTGAACGTCACCCTTCACGGTGCCAATCACCATCTTCCCGACCGGCTTGACTCCGGTCCTGGACATGATCGGCTTGAGGATCACCATTCCCGCTTTCATGGCCCTGGCAGCCAGCAGGACCTCCGGTACGAATAGGATGCCATCGCGAAAGTCGACTCCCACGGGGGTCATCCCCGCGACCAGCGCCTCGTCCAATACCCGGGCTGCCGGCCAGCCGCGTTCGAGCAGGATCCGCGTGCCTTCGTCGACCTCCTCGGCGAGGCCGTCGTACACGTCGTCGTGCATCTGCTTGACGAGCTCGTCATCGGGCAGGTCTGTGAGGACGATCTCTTCCTCATTGCCTGTCACGTCATTCGACATGATGTTCCTCCGCTCTTTGACCCGCTCTGCGGGCACAGCGCCTCGTCATCGTATCTGGCCGTGTCAATCTCCCCAGCGCCCATTGCCCCGTTTCATGTCGTCAGGGGAGAGCTTGATGGGAAACCGTTCTCGGATCGCTGTGTCCACATTCGGCTCTATGTACTCGGGGTAGTGGCTCGAGAGGATTGCCTTCACCTTCTCGTGCGCCAGCTGGTAGACGTTCTCGCCCCCGTCGGCTTCCCACTCGTTCGGCGTTCGCCTGTCTCCGATCTCGGGATAGAGGTATTCGCTCTGCATGAGCGCGAGCGTCTGAGGCTGGTCGAGGAAGTGCCCCTCGCCGACGACCGCGCGCTCGATGCCTGCCACCGCCAGGGTCTCATCGTTGACCTCGATGCCCCGCAGCAGCCGCAGCGTCATGCCCATCATGTCGTTGTCGATGACCATGCCCTCGAAGGACTGGGCGATCAGACTTCCGACGATTCCCGGGTACGTGTTGACGAAGTTTCCGCCCGCCAGTACCGCTGCAAGCGTAGTGATCGCCTTTTCGTAGCCAGCCTGTGCATCCATGGTCTTCGAGTCGGTCATGCCTGAGGGCACACACGAAATCAGTCCGTAGTGATTCGCGAGCTGCGCCGTTGCGGCAATGGCGAGCGCCTCCTCGGCACTACCCCCGCTGAATGCCCCGGTGCGCAGATCGGAGATGAAGGGCCACATGCCGAAGTTCATCGGGTTGCCGGGACGGATGAGGTTCACCACGGCAAGACAGGCCAGGGTTTCCGCGAAGGTCTGCACGAGGGCTCCCGCCAGGGGAGCGGGGGCCGTTGCCCCGGCCTGGGCCGCGATGGCGACGTCACCCACCAGGCCGAGATGCGCCTGCTTCACGAGCACCTCGGCGTTCTCCTTGGCGAAGCGAAGTGGCGAAACAATCGGACAGCCGCCGAACACGCAGAACGGACGCTCGAGGAAGGCGCCCTCGCGACCGAGGTAGACGTCGAACATCTCGATCAGGGGATCGATGTGGTCGACGCTGGCGATGCCCAGAGCGAAGGGCTTGCGGGTCCCGGACAGCGCCGCATAAGCGATGTTCATGTCGTGGACGTAGAGGTCGTGGCTCCACTCCGCGACGATGAAGGGCTGACCGTAGTAGTGGATGTGTTCCATACGATCCGCCAGTCGGGCCGCATCGTAGAGATCGACGAGCTTGGTCGGACGATAACGCTGGCCGGGGTAGTCGAGGATCT
>JAFDDH010000410.1 GCA_019310975.1 Deltaproteobacteria bacterium
GAACTCCGGCGACAAACATTCAGATGCCCCGGTTGGGTTGGCCCCGGTTGGGTTGATAGAAGCGCGTCACGCACCACGACCTGTCAGTTGAGGAGCGCCGGACGCTCGGCTTCGATGCCCGGCCGCAATGCTGTAAGGGCATCGTCCAGGGCATCGACCGCGAAGTCGACATCGCTTTCCACCATGGCGGTCGACGTGCAATACATCAGTCGGCTGGCGCTCGCGACGCCGCGCTGCAGCATCTCGAGGTGCAACAAGGAATTGATCGGGCCCGAAGCAATCAGACCGTCGAGGACCGCGCGGGCGTCAGGAAGCGGAGCATCGGTGAGATGGAGGTTCACGAGCGAGCCCAGCCCGACAGCTTGTCCGCGGATTCCGTGGCGTGCGAAGGCCTCGTTGAATCCCGTCCGCAATCGATCCCCCAGTTCGTTGGTGCGACGGATCGCGGCGACATCGAGCTGTTCCATGGCCGCGGCTCCGGCGGCCATCGAGAGGCTGAATGTGCTGGCATGCATCACCGGGTTCGGCTCGTCGGGATGAAAAACGCGCATCAGTTCTTCGGAACCGCCGAAGGCGCCAATCGGCAGACCCCCGCCAATGATCTTGCCGAGGGCGGTCAAATCCGGAACCACGTCGTGCTGTTGCTGCGCGCCCCCGAGCCCGAGACGAAGCGTGATCACCTCATCGAACACGAGGAGCACGTCGTGCGCGCTCGCTGCATCGCGCAGCGCCTGCAGAAACTCGCGGGTCGCCGGGATCATTCCCATGCTTCCGAGTACCGGCTCCACGATCACCGCCGCCAGCTCGTGGGCATGACGCGCGATCAACGTACGCGCCATCTCGGGATCGTTGAAGGGGCACGGCACCACGTCACCAAGGGTGCTCGGTGGAATGCTCGCATCGATCGGCACGGGCACTGGCGCATCGGGTGGACCCGCGAGTCCCGGCAGTGGCACCAGGCTCACCTCCGCGAGTTCATAGCTCCCGTGGTAGCCACCCTCCATCTTCATGATTCGGTGCTTGCCGGTAGCGGCTCGTGCACAGCGCAGGGTCATCAGGGTGGCTTCGCTGCCCGAACTCGTAAAACGCAGCTGCTCGATCGACGGAACCCGCTCCTGCAAGAGCGAGCCCAGCGCCACCTGGCTTCGAGTCGGCGCGGCATATGCCGAGCCGCGCCGCATCTGCTCGCAGACAGCCTCGACCACATCCGGATTGGCGTGCCCGTGGATCAGCGACGTGAAGTTGTTCATGAAGTCGCGGATCTCATGGCCGTCGGCATCGTAGAGGCGGCAACCCTCGGCACGCTCGATGAAAAGTGGGTAAGGCCCGAAGTGGGCGCTCATGCGCGTGTCGCCGCCCGGGAAAACCCGGCGCGCATCCTCGATCAGGCGCGCAGACTCGGGCGACCACGCCCGATAGGCCTCATGAACCTGGGTTCGGAGATCACCCATGCCCCTATGTTTAGCAGAGGAGTGAAGTGCCTGACGAGAAGCGTCTCTCAGCCAGACGTGCCCGTGAATCGGCGATCTGAAGTCGTTCATGAGTTCTCGTATTCCTGCCGCGCCATGACTCCACAGACTCCGGCAATGGCGAGCAGTACGATGTAGAGCGCGAAAGCCGGAACATAAGTCCCTGCCGAGTCGTAGATGACTCCCGATAGCACGGCGCCCGCGGCCGCCCCCGCGGTATTGAACAAGGTGAGGACTCCGAAGATGGCCCCGAAGTTCTTGAGTCCCAGACATTCGGCAGTCAGAGTCGGATTGAGCAGCAGAGGCGCGCCAATTGCGAAGCCCCAGACGATGGCAAACGCGCAGGCACTGGCGAAGCTTTGGGCATTCAAGAGAAGTACCAGCCCGGCCAGCATCACGGCGTAGCTCAGCCCGATGGCCGGGCGGATCCCGCGGTGATCGGCGAGCACTCCCAACCCGATCTTCCCGGCCACCGTGAGGCCGGAGATGATGGAGATGATCAAGGCCGCCGCCGCTTGGAGATGACCGATGTCCGTGAGGTAGGGCATGAGATGGACGGCCACACCCATCGCGGAAAGCCCGGACAACACCATCATCGATCCGATCAGCCAGAACGCCCGGGTGCGGAGCGCCTCGCCCAGGCTGAGCCCTTCGCCCGCGGCGGTTTCACTCTCGTGGCTCGCTCCTGCGTGGTCCGCACCATCGGGAAGCAAACCCATCTCGGAGGGAGACGTGCGAATGATGAGCAGTGTCACGGGTACGACCGTGAGGATCAGACAGCCCATGATTCGGTAGGAGATCCGCCACCCGTAAGTCGAGACGATCCAGCTGGTGACCGGAACCATGACCATTGCGCCGAGTCCCGTGCCGGTCATCGCCACGCCCAGAGCCCTGGCGCGCTTTTCGTGGAACCAGTTGGAGATCACGAACGAAATCGGGATCAGTGTGGCGCCCGCCTGGCCGACCCCGGAAATCACGAACAGGGTGTAGAAGTAAGGTAGAGAGTCCGCGTAGGAGATGAGCAGCGAACAAGTTCCCACGATGGCAGCGCCCGCAGCCATCAAAACTCGGGCGCCGCTTCTGTCGATCAGCTTGCCGATGAATGGCGCGACCGCCCCCATGGCGAGCGCCGCCAGCGTGACCGCCATCGAGACGCTCGCCCGGGACCAGCCGAGATCGGTTTGGATCGGCTTCAGATACACGGTGAAGGTGTTCACCGAGATGCCGAAGACGATGAAGTTCACCACGAAGCAGGCCGCAACGATCCACCAGCCGTAGAAGAGCCGTTTCTCTGTTTGCTGCAACTGCTGCTTCCTTCCGGGACGCTTCGAGATCATCCAGGATACCACTCGCCTGCGCGCCAGGCGCATCGGGCTCGCAGAGCCCGAGTTCGGCAATGATCTCCGATCCAGCATTCGCCACCGGCGGGCGATGCGAAGTGCGCAGCGCCCCGCGCCGAGATGCGAGGGGTCACGATTCGCGGCAACATCGATGCGTGACGCAACGAATCGGCTTCCTCATCAATCCGATCGCGGGCATAGGCGGGCGGGTCGGCCTGAAGGGGTCCGATGG
>JAFDDH010000411.1 GCA_019310975.1 Deltaproteobacteria bacterium
ACCCCGATCACCGAGGCCACATCGCAGAAGCGGACCAGAAAGCGCATGCCCGCTCCGTTGCAGCAGCAGAGATCCACTCCGTGTTGCCCCGCGGCAATCCCGGCCCGCTCGGCAAGATCCCGTGACGATGCCAGGCCACCGATATGGATCTGCTCGCCGAAGACGAGCTCGAAGAGCTCACCCTCCGCGCCCTCGTATACTGCGTTCACATCGGAGGCCGAGACCCCCACTATCGATTTCATTACTCATTCTCCTGCCTCGACCGAACCCACGCTGAACGAGTCCCGTAAGGTCGAGTGTTGCGAAATATGAGGGCGGTCATGCGGGCGACCCTAGCGGGCCGGAAGCTCTGGCGGCTGACGCACGACGTGGAGCAGTGAGCGGCCGAGCCAGAGTCCGACGATGACGAGCGAGAGCCCGGTCAATCGCGCCAATACCGCCCAGCCGCTCAGGATGGCGGCGGCCCCGAGACCGAGCGATGCGAGATGGATCGCAAAGCCGCGTCGTGTCCAGGCGTCGGGCAGGAGCTTGCGCACGGACCGGACGCGAACGCGACCGACCAGCGGTGCGCAGCGGCTGAGCCAATACACGAAGGGAACGATCCGCGTCAGCATGCCGTGCATGATCATGCCGGCCCAGCCCCAGAGCGCGAACCAGCCAAAGAGCAGATCGAGTTGCGGGCTCGAATGCCAGAAGGCAGCGGCCGCGAGGAGAGCGGTCAGGAGTCCCCCGACGAGTCCCGCCTGCCAGAAGAGCAGACTTCCGTCCACACGCTTGCGGCGGCGCCCCTTCAGACTGAGCAGGGCCTGCACGGGATGCGCGATCCAGATCGCCAGCGCGCCGGGCAGTGCCGCCAGCAGCACGAGGGTCTGGAGGCTCAGAGTGCCCGCTTCGGGCAGGAGCGCGAGACGATCGATCAACAGGATGCTGGCCGGCAGAAGCCCAGCCAGTGCAGCACCGATCTGGATCGCCCACTTGAGCGAAGGCGGCGCATTCGGCACCAGGTAGAACATCGGTAGCACCTGCCACGAGACCGCCGCGATCAGTCCGCCCACCCATCCGAGTAGCGCGATGCTGAGATGCGCCTGGCTCCAGAGACCCCTGGCGCCCGGCAAGCCGGCACCCGCAAGCCCGATGGCCATCCACGCGCCGATGACCATCACCCCGAGGAGCGAGGCGAGAGCGGCCGAGATTCCGAATACGGTCGCGTCCCAACTCTGCGAACGGGCGAGCGCGAGGCCCACCGGTACGACGAAGATCAGCAGCCCGAGCACGAGCGACGCCACCGCCACGAGCATGATTCCATCGCTTACGAGCGCCAGGCCGAGACAGAGTCCAGCTGCTCCGATGACGAAAAGCAGCAGAACGAGATGGGCCGCGCGCGGCCAGGGCACCGGGCTCCCGACGACGACGGCGATCATCTGATAGAGCGCGCCCAGCATCACACTGGTCAACAGACCGAGCGTCGCGATGTGCGTGAGTCCCAGCGTCGACGGGGCCCAGCGCGTCGTCAGCGCCTCGCTGCCCGCGACCAGCAGCACGGCCCCAGCCGCGACGATCGCGATCGGTGCCAGCGCAAAGAAGGAGAGCGGAATCAGCATCGGGGGCGAGTCCGCGAGACTGAGCTGCTGGGTATTCATCAATCGCCGGGCCTGCGCAGGGGCTTGCGCAGGGGCTTGCGCAGATAGACCAGCGCGGTCCCGTCCGACTCCTCGAGCGCCTCCCAATCGAGATCCCGGTCATCGAGGTAGGTGAAGAGCGGTCGCGGGAAAGAGGGTGTGCGCGCCAGCACCGAATCGCCGGGAGCAAGCCCGGCGCTGGCCTCGAGGATGCGCTCGAGGGGCAGTGGCGCCTCGAGCTCGCGCAGGTCGAGGAGCGAGGCCTCGAGCTGGGCATCGTCGACATGCGCCATCGCATCCCCGTCGCCCGCGTGAAGCACCTCCGGCTGGTGGCGCAGCGATTGGCTGCGCGCTTGTGCTCTTTCGCGACGGCGCCTCGTCGATATCTTCAGCCGCACGAATGGAGGCCTCCATGTCCGAATCGGACTCGAGCTTGAAAGAATACTTCACCGGGGAGCACCGCCGCTGCGATGAACTCTGGGCCGAAATCGAAGCCGGGGCGGAGTCCGAGGGCGGACAGGACGTCGCGACCCGCTTCGAGCGTTTTGCCGCTGCGCTCGGGCGCCATCTCCGAATGGAGGAGGAGGTGCTCTTCCCGGCCTTCGAGGAGGCGACCGGAATGCACGACGCGGGGCCCACATTCGTGATGCGCTCGGAGCACGAGCAGATGCGCGGATTGCTCGAGCAGATGCGCGATGCGGCGTCCGAGGTCGACGAGCTCGTCGACCTCGGCGACACCCTCCTGATGCTGATCCAGCAGCACAATCTCAAGGAGGAGAACATGCTCTACCCGATGGCCGAGCAGGCCCTCGCGGCCAAATGGGCCGACATCCGCGAGAAGCTGGCGCGCTACGGCGAGTAGCCGGCGGCACCCAGCGAGTCGATTGGCCCCACATGGGCTCGAAATCCCGCGCGGTCGTGACCTACTTCAAGCATCACATGATTGCGCTGTGGGCTTCGTGTGTGTGATGCTTTCCGTATCACAAGGCAAAGCCGAGATGATGGCGGGAGGCGATACGCCATGGCGGATCTTTCGTCGGTTCGAAACGCACCCATGCTCGAAGGAGTGACCCAAGAAGAGTTGGCTGAGCTGGAAGCGATCGCCCAGCTCGAGCAGGCGACGAGGGGGGAGCGGCTCTTCGTTCGCGGAG
>JAFDDH010000046.1 GCA_019310975.1 Deltaproteobacteria bacterium
CTGCGCTGCACGATCGACGCGACAGGGGCCTGCAGCGAGGTGGATCCCTGTCACGGGGGCCTCCGCACCCGAGCGGACGACGAGTGTCTTGCGCCGATCGAGGAACGTGCGTGGTCGTCGCCGATCTTCGTCGACCACGAATTCGATCCGAGAGCCGCTTCCGCAGTCCCTCCAGCCAGGCCCGATCAAGTCGGGCGCTCGGTCGAATCCGCACACAGGAGGCGATGAAGCCGCTCGCACCCTCTTGTGTCGTTCGGGTGGGCTATTGTCGCGGGTACTCTGCACGAGTCCAGCCGAAGGGAAATGATATGCGACGCTCGATCCTCGTCTATGCGCTCGGATTCCTGTCCTGCGCGCTTCTGGTCACTCTGATTGCGGCAAAGTGGTCACCGACCGGAACAGCTCCGGATCGCGACGTCTACTATCCCGGCACCGAAAAGATCGGAAAGAACGAGATGCGGGTCGTCGCCCTCGGCACCGGGATGCCGAGCGCACGCCCCAAGCAGGCGGCGGCGTGCTGGCTCGTCGAGCTGGGCAATGGTGACAAATTCCTCTTCGACATCGGGTCGGGCTGTCACGAGCGGCTGGCGGCACAGATGATCCCCTACGACTTCCTCGACAAGGTCTTCATCGGTCACCTGCACGTCGATCACATGGGTGATCTGCCCACCTTCTGGCTGGGCGGCACGACGATGAACCGCCTCGTGCCACTGCGAATCTGGGGGCCGAGCGGTGGCACCCCCGAGCTCGGCACGAAGCACGCCATGGATCTGATGCAGAAGATGTACGCCTGGGACATCGGGACGCGATCCGGCGTCATCGATTTCCGCGGTGGTGTGCTCGAGATCAACGAGTTCGCGTTCGATGGCATCAACGAGGTGATCTACGACGAGAATGGCGTGAAGATCCGCAGCATTCCAGCCGTGCATGGGCTCGACGGGGCCGTGAGCTTCATTCTCGAGTGGAACGGGCTCACCTTCGTGTACGGTAGCGACACGATTCCCAACAAATGGTACGTCGAGTATGCGGCGGGAGCGGATCTGGCGGTCCACGAGTGCTTCCTGCCGGCGACCCTGCTCGTCACCAAGCAGGGCTTCTCTCCCCTGGAAGCACTCACCGTGGGTACCCAGGGGCACACCTCACCCGAGCAGTTCGGCAAAGTGATGTCGCTCGTGGAGCCGCGTCTGGCCGTCGGCTACCATTTCTTCAACGATTTCGACACCGAGCCCGAGGTGCGTGATCGCGTGCGTCGAACCTACGACGGTCCGCTGGCACTCGCGACCGATTACATGGTCTTCAACGTCACGAAGGACGAGATTCGCACGCGCATGTCGGTCGTCGACGAGGAAGTGTGGCCCACGCCTCCGCAGAAGAAGAAGATCGCGCCCGACGTCGGCAGCTCGATCGCCTTCTCGAAGTTCACGATTTCGGGTGTCATGGCGCTTCCCGAGGTCGTGGGTCCGATCTACGATGAGATCAACGAGAAGTACGGCACGGATTTCGAACCGCTCTTCAAGCAGTAGAGTCCGGCCAGTTCGGGACCCGTGTCAAAGGGCCTGCTGCTCGCCGCACAAGCGGGCTACTCTGCGGCCAGGGCCCTTAGCTCAGCGGTGAGAGCACCCGGCTCATAACTGGATGGTCCTCGGTTCAAATCCGAGAGGGCCCACCACCGCTTTCCACGCACCCGAGGCCACGCGGGTGCGTGCAGTGCGGGTGCGCGGTCTGCAAGCTATTCGGCGCGCAGTGCCGCGACGCCGTTGAGTACGATTCGGACCAGATCACTCTGACGCTTGGCGCCCGTCTTGGCGAAGATGCGCTTGAGCTGGCTGCGCGCGGTGGTCGGCTTGACGCCGCGGCGCTCGGCCGCCTCCTCGAGTGAGCGGCCATCGGCGAGCAGGCGGGTGAGGTCCGCCTCGGCGCGCGTCAGGCCATAGAGGGTGCGCAGAATGTTGTCGGTGGCGATCTCGGCGAGCCTTGGATCGCCGAGGAAGATCACCGCCGCGGCCTCGGGGCGCTCGCTTTCGCGGGGCGGCGCCAGCAGCGGCGTGACGAGCACCGGTCTGTGGGCGACGCGCGAGGCCTGGGTGACACCCGTGCCCTCGCGGAGCGCCTGACGTGCCTTGGGGTCGATGGCCCTCTGGATCCGCTCGTCGAGCCACTCGGTGTTGTCGGGATCGTCGAGGACCGGTCGACCGTCCTCGATGCGCAGCCCCAGCCCGCTCTCGATGCTGGCTCTGGCTGACTCATTGGTGGCCATCACGCGCCCCTGGTCGTCGACCAACACCACTGCGGTGGGCAGTCGGTCGATCACTTCCTGCAGGACGCCCTCCCGGCGCGCCAGGCCCAGCAAGCGATCCTGGATCTTGTAGGCGCGATGCAGATGCGGGGTGAGCCGATCGAGGAACGTCAGCTCGTCAGCGGTGAGGGGCGGATTGCTCTCGATCTGGTAGATCGCGATGGAGGCCACCGGGCGTCCGCGCTGGCTCCCGAATACAAAGGTGCGCGGCGCCATCGCGGCGAGCCCCTGCGGCTTCATCCAGTCCCAGAAGAACTCGGTCTTCTCGAGCGGCGCGTCGGGGTCGAGTGGCTCCAGATCGACGAAGCGTTCGGTGACCCCAGGGAGCATCTGCGTTTTCCAGGGCATGGATCGTGGATCGGCCCAGTAGCGGGCGAAGATATCGGGGTCGATCTCACCGCGAAACGAGCTCCAGCGCTGCGGTCGGCCAGCCAGGCCCGGCAGCTGGGTCCAGAGCGTGACGACGTTGCCCGAGAGCTCGTGCGACAGGCAGTCGACGAAAGATTGCCAACGCTCGGGGTCGAGCGCCGCTTTGTAGACGAGCTCGACGAGCACCTCGTAGCATGCGTCCTGATCTCGTTCGGACAAGCGTGCTCTCCAGGTTCTCTCCACCCAGCCCACCCAGCCGAATTCGATCGTCTCCGGCCCGGTGTTCATAGGTCCAGCAGTGAGTGGTGAATCCGCTGCCCTCACGGCAGTGTTAGCTGAAATCCTGATGAAACTCATCGGAATACTCGAGAGGCCCGAGCTGCGAGGAGGATGAGGAGCGAGGAGGCTTCGGAATCACCGCCGCGGTGCGCGGCGCGTCCTCTGGAGCTCCGCCATGGCGTCCTCGGCCGGCCAGGGGGCGACGAAGATGACCACCTTGGCCTCGCTCTCGGGGCGGCCCGGCGCGCTGCCCGGGTCGGAGAGGTGTGGGGTCTCCTGGTACTGAGCCCAGATCCGCAGGAAGAGGGTCTGGCCCGGCTTCGCCTCGAAGCTGAGCCCGTTCCATGACCTCGGGATCAGGTCCAGCCAGCGCAGCCGCACCCGCAGCTCGTGGTGGCCAGGGTCGAGGAGGAAGGCCAGGAACTCACCGTTCTTCACTCTGCCCAGTTTCTCGTCGTCCAGACGCAGATCGACGCGCTCGACGCCCCGGAGGGAGTCGTGACGCCAGACATAGACCAGTGTGTCGGCCGGCCCGGGCTCGATGAGGGGCTCGAAGCGTGGCCCACCCGGCGCGCCCGCACAGCCGAGACCCAGCATCAGGCCGGTGATCAGCAGAAATACGAGTCCGCGCATGCATTCTCCAAGGTCTCTGCAGGTGCGTGAAGGCGGGTGCTGGCAGCTTAGCGTGCACGACCTTCGGACCGGTCTCGAATCTTCGAAGCGCCCGATTCTGCTATGCTGATTCGACCATCGGGGCATTCCATCCACCCGAGAAGTCGGATCCATGAAGAACGACAAGGACCGCTACTGGGATTGCCTCGATCAGGCGATGGAGGCCTCCCACGGTGGACGGATCGAGGAGGCCCTCGCCTGGCTCGAAGAGGCATTGAAGGCCCATCCCGAGGGAGCCGAGGCCCACAACGGCCGCGGCGAGATTCTATGGGACGAGGCCCGCATCGACGAATCGCTCTACGAGTTCGAGCGGGCCGTCGATGCGGATCCCAAGTTCAGCGCTGCACACCTCAACCGGATCGAGCTCTTGGTGGAGGAGCTCGGCGAGTTCGAGCTCGCTCTCGAGGGGTGTGACGCCCTGCTCGCGGGCCGCAGCGAGCTTCCGCGTCTCGACAGGCCCTTTCAGGCCGAGGTCTACTACCTCAAGGCGAAGGCGCTCTTCTACCTCGATGATCTGCGGGGGGCCGCCTTCCTGATTCGCCGCGCCATCAAATCGGTGGGCGAGCAACCCACCTACTCGGCCTTCGAGGGCCACGTCCTCTTCGAAATGGGCTCCTACAAGGACGCGCGCCGCGTCCTCGAGCGGGCGGCCGCCGCCGATCCCGACTCCCCGAACATCGTCTACAGCCTGGGGCTCATCATGGAGCGGCTCGCCCACGAGGGAGGCGAAGAGTCGCAGGCAGAGAACATCGAGGCCGCCCAGCGCGCCGCCGGCCTGGCCTTCTCGCGCGCGAACGCCATCGACCCGATGCAGTTCCCGGTGCCGGTCACCGTGTCCGACGAGTTCTTCCGCGAGGCCGTCTCCGAGGCGCTCGACAATTTGCCGCGCTCGATCCGCGACTACATCGCCGACGTGCCAGTCATCGTCGAGGACTTCCCGGCGTTCGATCTCGTCGCGCACGAGCGGGTATCGCCCCAGATCCTGGGGATCTTCATCGGTGTGCCGCGCACCGAGGCGTCGGTGACCGATCGCGTCCCCGACCTCGATCGCATCATCCTCTTCAAGCGCAACCTCGAGAAGATCTGCCGCGATCGCGACGAGTTGATCGAGCAGATCCAGATCACGGTGCGGCACGAGATCGGCCACTATCTCGGCTTGGACGAAAACGATCTCGACCGTCTCGGCCTCGCCTAGGAGCCCGACCCGATGCCCGGCGTGCGGCCGCCGCAGGAAGCGCCGACGTCCCGATCCGATGCCGAGCTGATTGCTGGGCTGCGGCGCATCGTTGGCAACGAGCACTGCTTGACGCGTCCCGAGGATCTCTTCGCATACGGGTGCGATGCGCTCACGCTCGACGCGCAGCGGCCGGCGGCCATCGTGCTGCCTGAAAGCACCGAGCAGGTCGCCTCCGCGGTGGCGCTCTGCGCCTACCTCCAACGCCCCTTCGTTCCGCGTGGCGCGGGCACGGGGCTGTCTGGCGGTGCACATCCCACGCCCGGCGCCGTCGTGATCTCGCTGACCCGAATGCGCCGCATTCTCAGCATCGACGCCGACGATCGGATTGCGATCGTCCAGCCCGGGGTCGTGAATGCAGACCTCTCTGCGGCAGTCGCCCATCACGGTCTATTCTATGCCCCGGATCCCTCCAGCCAGCAGGTCTGCACGATCGGCGGCAACGTGGCGGAGAACTCCGGCGGACCACACACCCTCAAGTACGGAACGACGACGGACCACGTGATCGCGCTCGAGATCGTGCTGCCGAGTGGCGATGTGGTGCGCGTCGGTTCCGACACGGGCTTTGCGGCGGGCTACGATCTGACGGGCGTCGCGGTGGGGAGCGAGGGAACGCTCGGCATCGTGACCGAGGTCACGGTTCGGCTCTCGCCGATCCCCGAAGCCGTCGAGACCCTGCTCGCCATCTTCGACGATGTGCCGTCGGCGTGTCGGCTGGTGGGCCGCATCATCGAGTCGGGGATGGTTCCGGCCTCGCTCGAGGTGATCGATCGGCGAACCATCGAAGCCGTGGAGGCGAGCGTCTACCGGGCCGGTCTGCCACAGGACGCCGGTGCAGTGCTCATCATCGAGCTCGACGGCGCGGCCTGCGAGCTGCAAGCCCAGCTGGAGCGTGTGCGCGCCTTCGCGTACGAAGAGGGGGTGCGCGGTCTCGAGGTGGCGCGCGATGACGCCGAGCGCGCTCGTTTCTGGCGCGCCCGGAAGGGCGCGTTCGGCGCCTTGGGACGTCTCGCGCCGGACCTCTACGTCCACGATGCCGTGGTGCCGCGCACGAAGCTGCCCGAGATTCTCGAGAAGATCTGTGAGATTGGTGACCGCCATCGCCTACGGCTCTCCAATGTCTTTCATGCCGGTGACGGCAATCTGCACCCGAATATCTCCTTCGATCGCCGCGATCCCGACGAGCTCGCCCGCGTGATCGAGGCCGGCCGCGAGATACTCGAGCTCTGCGTGGCGGCGGGCGGTGTCCTGACCGGCGAGCACGGCGTCGGCAACGAGAAGCGAGACTACATGGGACTCGTCTTCGACGACGTCGATCTCGACGCAATGCGCCGATTGCGTGACGTATGGAACCCGGACGGCCTCTGCAATCCCGACAAGATCATGCCCACCACGCGGCCCTGCATGGAGTCGAACCCGAAGGCACGCGGCTACGACGCGGTGCCGATCGACTGATGGGCGAATCGTCCGCAGCGGTGCGCGACGCGATTGGGAGGCTGCTCGGCGATATGGCGGTTGTCCTCGAACCGCCCGAGCTGATGGCCGGCAGCCGTGTCTCCATGCGGATCGAGCCGCGAGACGCCGAGGCGCTCGCCACTGCGCTGCGCACCCTCGACTCCGGTAGCACGCCGGCGATCATCACGGGCGGTGGTAGTCGACTCGGGCTCGGCAATCCCGTGCGCGGCGCGCAAGTGGAACTTTCGTGTGTTGGGCTCGTCGGCATCGACGAGCTCGACGCCGCCGATGGCGTGATTCGTGTGGGCGCGGGGACGCCACTCGCCGAAATCGAGCGGGCCGTGCGGCCGCACGGCTGGCAGCTTCCACTCGACCCGCCGGGCCAGGGCACCACCGTGGGTGGCACACTTGCGTCGGCGGCAGCCGGCCCACGTCGTCTCGGCTTTGGAGCCGCGCGCGGCTGCGTATTGGGTCTGGACACGGTGCTCGCGTGTGGGGACCGCACGCGCTGTGGCGGACGCGTGGTCAAGAACGTGACGGGCTACGACCTCGCGAAGCTCTATGTCGGCTCACTCGGCACGCTCGGCGTGATCGAGCGCGCCTGGCTCCGCCTGCGCCCGGCGCCGCGATCCACCCGGGTCGTGGTGTTGTCTCTGGGCCCGGATTCGGATCCCTACACGTTTGCACTTGCGGCGGCACGACACTCGGCGGCGCGCGCGGTCGCGCTGGTCTGCTCGGAGCTTGCCGACACGCACATGCAGGGCGTCGGACACCCGCTCGACGCCGCTGACTGGCTGCTCGTCGCCGAGTACGCGGGCGACGAGGAGGCGACCCGCGAGGGCGCGGAGCGACTTGCCGAGGGCCGCGCGGCCTCGCCCGGCGATCTCACCGCCATCGATGCGCTGCGCGATCTGCAGGGCTCCGTCGGGGCGCTCGGTGTGCGAGCGCGGCTCCACGTGCGCCCCTCACGGCTCGCCGCCAGCTGCGCGCTGCTGCGCGCTGCCGCCGCGCAGCTGCTCGTCTACCCACAGCCGGGAGTCATCTATGCGTTTTTCGATCCGAGCGGGTGCGGCGACGAGGATCCGTGGTGGCTCGATGGCGTCTTCACGGCGCTCGAACGCGTGCGCGGCGAAGCGAAGGCAGAGCTCGTCGTCGAGGAGCTGCCCGAGTGGGGGCGCGGGCGCCGCGATGTCTTCTTCGGCGGTAGTGGGCCGCTCTCGTTGATGCGCAGCATCAAGGCGCGATTTGATCCGAACGGCACCCTCAACCCGGGTCGCTTCGTGGGGTCGATCTAGGTGGCGGGTATATTGGACGTGACATCGGAGCTCTACGAGGGGACGCTCGACTGCGTGCACTGCGGTTTGTGCTTGAGCGATTGCCCGACTTATCTCGACACCGGTCGCGAGACGAGCTCGCCGCGCGGGCGCATCTACCTGATGCGCGGCGTCGCCGAGGGCCAGATCGAGCTGGGCCCAGGTGTCGCCGACGAGCTGCATCTCTGCCTCGGCTGCAGGGCCTGCGAGAGCGTGTGTCCATCTGGGGTTCGCTATGGGGCGCTACTCGAGCGCGCGCGCGAGCAGCTCGTCGACGCCGGTCTGCGCAAGGGGCAGGGCCCGCGGCTCGAACGGCTCCTGCTGCGCTCACTGCTGGCGCGCCCGGCGCGACTGCACGCCTTCATTTCCGCAATCGGAATCGTGCGCGCGCTGCGCTTGGACCGGCTCGCGCGTCGCTTGCTGCCGGCGGCGCTCGCGAACGCACAAGCGCTGCTCCCGCCAATCCCGCCTTCGCCGCTGCGCGCGCCGCTGCCGTCGTGGACGCCTGCAGTCGGTGAGCGGCGCGGTCGTGTCGCGCTGCTGGAGGGCTGCGTGATGCGCGAGCTCTACGGCGCGGTGGGCCGCGCGACCATCGCGGTGCTGACGCGCAATGGCTTCGAGGTCGTTGTGCCCGAGGGCCAGGCGTGCTGCGGTGCCCTACACGCCCATGCGGGCGACCTATCCTTTGCTCGCAGTCTTGCCGAGCGCAATGTCGTCGCCTTCACCGAGCAGGGCGGCGCGCCCTACGACGCGGTGGTGACCCACTCGGCGGGCTGTGGGGCCGCCATGAAGGAGTCCGGCGGCTGGCTGCCCGGACGCAGCGACGGGCTGGCGGCACTCACGCGCGACATCTGCGAGTGGCTCGATGAGAGCGGGCTGGTGGCCGAGCCCGGTCGGCTCGAGCTGCGCGTCTGCTATGACGATCCCTGTCATCTCGTGCACGCCCAGGGGATCGCCGACGCCCCCCGGCGGCTGCTCTCCGCCATCCCGGGCCTCGAGCTTGTGCCGCATGCCGGCGCATCGGACTGCTGCGGAGCGGCGGGCACGTGGTCGCTCGGCCACCCCGAGATGTCGGCCCGCATCCTCGACGCCAAGCTCGACGCCATCGAGGCGGCGTCCCCCGCTGTCCTGACAAGCGGTAATCCCGGCTGTCTCATGCAGCTGCGAGCCGGCGTGGAGGCGCGCGGTCTGGCGATCCGCGTCGCGCATCCGATCGAGCTCCTCGCCGAAGCCTACGGGATGGCGGTGCCCGGTCAGCGATAGAGGAAGGCGTCGGGTGTCTCCTTCGGCATCCGCCAGCGCGGATAGGCGCCGAGGCGGAAGTCCTGAAAGTCGCCCTGGAAGACCAGGTCGAAGGGCAGCACTGACTCGCGGCCACGCACGAGCCCGTAGCGCTCGCGCATCGAGCGGTACACGTAGGTGGACTGCGCGGTAGGGCGGCGATCCGGCTTGGCGAGCAGCCCCAAGCGGGCGCGTTCGAGGAAGGCATCTCGGTCGCCGTCGGGTACCAGGCTGTCTTCCGGATCGATCAGCTGATTGCGCCGCGACATCTCGTCCAGCATGGCGGCGAGCTGGGCGAGGCGATCGGCGGATACGTCCCGGTAGCGCCTCTCGGGCGGGTCGTCCTCGTCGCCGGACTCGGCCACGAAATCGAAGCGCAGCGTTTGGCCACCCACGAAGGCCACTCCGTACGGGTGCAACTCGCCGTCGTGGATCTTGCCGTTCAGCAGCGCTGGATTCAGGCCGAGTGCCGAGCGTCCAGCAATGCGCGGGTTCTCCTTCAGGAAGCCGCGCGTCATGCGGATCATCTGAGGCGTAGCCTCCTCGAGCTCGCTGCGGACCTGCAGGCCCGCCTTCCGGCCCGACTCGGTCTCGGGGAACTCGCGCGTGGCCTCGCGCAGCATCCGGGTGCGCTGATCCGGGCGCCGGATCTGTGCCGCGTGCGTGAGCGCTTGTTCGGAGGTCTCTTCGGAGAGCTCGTGACGTTTGTCCAAGCTGACCTCGGGCATGAAGTCGGCGAGCCGCAGGGCGGCGCCATGATTGCCCTGGCTCTCCTCGTAGTCGAAGAGCCAGCCCATGACTTCATGCGTATTCGGGCCATTCGGGCTGCGGGCGAGATAGCGGTAGCCGAGTACCGCGGTGGCTTTATGGAAGTCCGGTCCCTTGTTCCAGCGGCCGAAGATCAGACGCAATGGGCTGGTGAGGATGGTCTGCGCGAGCCCCGGAGCCTCGAGCGCGACGGCGATCGGGCGCGGCAGGTTTGGATAGCGGCTGCGGAACGCGTAGTTGCCCATCACGCGCCACTTCACTTCTTCGCGGCGCTTGCGTGCTCGCAGCTCGCGGAACGCGCCATAGGGGTCCTGCCAGGGATCATCGACGAGATGGCCGGCGTGACGCGCCATAGCGGAGCCATCCTGGCGCGCGAGCTTGGCCAGTGTCTCCCGGGCCGCGTTCTCGTAGCCGGCTTCCTGCTGCATCATGGCGAAGACGAAGCGCGCCTCGTCACGGCCCGGTCCATCCGCGCGTGATGCGAGATCGCGCACGCTCTGCTCGGATAGCGCCTTGCCGGTCGAGGACGTGAGCAGCAGCTCGACGGCCAGCGCGTGTGCGGGTGCATGGCGGGCGTCATGCGGTGTGTCGGCGGTCAGACTCCTGGAACGCAGCGCGCGCTCGACGGCTAGGTTCGCATCGGCCTGGGCGATGATCTCGTCGACTTCCTCGTTCGGTCCCCAATGGAGGGCGCGACTCGCCTCATAGATGGCGAACCGATTCTGGCCCCCGCGCAGCGCCCGACGGGCACTCTTGGTCCGCCGCCAGTGCATCGTCTCGACCAGCTTCTTCTGTGCGCCGGCGACCTGCTTCTGCACCTTCTCGGCATCCTCGGCGTCGGGGTGCAGTCGCAGGTACTGCTTGCGCAGCGCAAGCGCCTGGCGGTCGAATGTGTTCAGGGGCTCGTCGTTCGAGAAACTGGCCAGGTAGTTGGCGGCGCTCGTCGCAAGCGTGAGCGGTGCGGCCATTCCGCCGCTGAAGATCGCCTGTCCGGCGGGTTTCGAAGCTGCGTTGAAGGTGCGCGCCCAGTAGACCTCCCAGGTGTCGCGCCGCCGCGCCCAGGCGAGGTCGAGGAGGTCGTCCTCCACCGCGATGTCGAGGCGCGCCTGCAGGGCAGGATCCGTCCCAAAGCCCGCCTTCAAATCCTTGCTGGCCTCGCGGTAGGCCTTGGGGTCATCCAGGGTCGCATGCGCGAGGTCCGTGCAGAGCGCCTCGAGGTCTTCGCCCTTGTGCACGTCATCGGCGTGGCGCACATCGGTGAGCGCGGTCGACAGGCCCTGGCGATCACTCGCGAGGGCGGCTGCCGCCAGATCGGAAGCCGCGAGATCCGACTCCAGCGGGATCCAGGGCACACGCGGCGCGAGTGGCAGCAGGAAGTCGTTGCCCACCGGCGGCGGGCCGCTGCCCGAGCACGCGGCGAGAAGGATCGTCAGCGCGCATACGAGGCCGGTGCGCAGCCTTGCGCGGGCGTCGCCGCGCCCTGCTTTACGGCATGAAGCGGTCACGGTCCACCACCAATGTGAAGGCCAGGAAGGCCTCGAGCTTGCGGGCCGCCTCGATCTTCTCGGGCGTGCCATCGTGAGAGGCCACGGACTGATAGAGGTGCGTGGCGGGATCGACGAGCTCCTGGAATTTCGCGGGATCGAATTCGATGCTCTCGGCCGGTATCGCATCCACATACTCGTGGGCCAGATCGTCGAAGTAGGCGGCCAGGGCAAGGATGTGACGCAGTCGACGCTTGCTCGCGCTGTGCCGCTGCACGACGCGCCGCAGCTCGGCGACGGCGCGCAGGTGGCCGTCCGTGGTGTCGTGGCGGTGATGGACGAACCATGCGGCACGCACCTCGTCGGCACGCTCGATCTCCTCCTTGATGACGGCGGCGTAGTGGGTGCCCTGGGCCTCCTCGAGGAGGAAGGAGAGCAGCGCAATCCGCTCGTCGATCTCTGCCACCACCTGCTGGCCGTCCTGCACGGGCTCCGGCGAGTCGATGATCTCGCGCACGGGATCGGGCTCGGCGAGCGGATCCTGCAGATCGATACCGATCGAGATGGCCTCATCGATCTGCTCGCAGAGGGAGGCGCTGCGACGCGCCTCGTCGGCGAGTGCGTCGTCGCGTCGCGCCGCCTCGCGATAGTGCTCGGCCGCCAGGTCATAGGCGCGAAGTCGCTCGAGGGAGCGGCCCTTCGCGAAGGCGATGACGGGCGACATATAGCCGCTGCGCAACTCGTCGGCGTGCAGGCGCTCGATGCTCTCGAGACGCAGCAGGGTGGAGCGGTACACGTTGCGGCCCGTGAAATCGGTGGCGGGCGGAAATCTGTAGGTGTCGTCCGGCACGTGACGCCGCAGCACGGCGACCACCTCGATGACGCTCTCGCTCGGCCCATAGTGGGCCTCCATCTTCTTCGTCTTGGCCGTCTTGCAGCCTGCGTCGAGCATGCTCAAGGCGAGCCCCATCACCAGCAGGAACGCCCGGTGATCATGCTTGCTCGCTCGGCTCCGCAGAGCTTTCAGCATCTGCTCAGGCCTTCTTGCCCGCCGTGGGCTTGCGAGCGACCCGCTTCGTGCGCCCGGTGCGTTTGCCGCTCTTCGACTCCGCGCGCCCCGCGATCGCGTTGAGCATCTTCTCGGTGGCGATCACGGCGGCCGCCATCTGGTCGGAGTCGACGCCGATGGTCGAGAAGGTCTCGCTCTGGTTGGCGCGGCGGCCGGGGGTCGGAATCTCGCGTCGCCAGGTAACCTGTGTCTCCACCAGCGCGCCGGTCCGGCCACCGGGTGGGATTCGCACCTTGAAGTCGTCGAGCTTGGGGATCTCGAGGTCGAAGGCTTTCGCAGCCTTGCCCAGCGCGTTCATGAAGGCGTCATAGCCACCGTCGCCGCTGGCCTCGGCCTTCTCGATATTTCCGCGATAGGCGAGTGTGACCGCCGCATAGGGGGCCTCGTCGCTGGCGACGCCCACGCGATAGTGCTCGACCCGCAGGAGCTGGTCCTCGGGCGTCTTCAGCACATCTGCGATGATATAGGGCAGGTCCTCGGGCGAGACGACGTGCTTCTTGTCCCCGAGCTCGATGATGCGCTTCAGCACGACCTCGCGATCCGCCGCCGGTAGCTCGATGCCGAGGTTCGCGAGATTGTGGTCCAGCGAGGCCTTGCCCGAGAGCTTGCCGAGTGCGTATCGGCGCGCGCGTCCGAAGCGCGCCGGTGCCAGCCGGCTTGCGTAGAGGTCGCCCTTGGCATCACCGTCGGCGTGGATTCCCGCGGTCTGTGTGAACACGTCGCGTCCGACGATCGGAGCGTTGGCGGCCAGATCCTTGCCGCTGAAGGTTTCCACCAATCGCGCCGCGGCGTTCAACCGATTCTCGTTCTGTCCCGTGCGCTTGTCTGTATGGTCGTGAATCGCCGCCACGACCTCTGAGAGCGAAGAGTTGCCGGCTCGCTCGCCCATCGCGTTCACGCTGGTATGGACGCCCCGTGCTCCGGCCTGCACGGCTGCCAGGCAGTTCGCGGTGGCCAGCCCGTAGTCGTTGTGACCGTGATACTCGAAGTCGACATTGGGCCAGGTCTCCACCATCAGGCCGATGTAGCGAGTCACGCCGGCCGGCGACAGGATGCCGAGAGTGTCTGGCAGGTAGATGCGAGCGACACGCAGCTCGCGCAGCCGCTGCACCATGGCGAACACATAGTCGAAGGACTCGCGTACGCCGTTCGACCAGTCCTCGAGGTAGACATTCACGCTGAAGCGCTTGCGCCGCGCGTAACGGATCGTCTTCTCGACCCGCGCGCGATGCTCCTCGGGGCTGAGGCCGAGCTGGGTTCGGCAGTGGCGCTCGGAGCCTTTGGTGAGCAGGTTCAGCACCTTGCCGCCCGCACCGGCGATCCAGTCCACCGAGGCTTGGCCGTCGCAGTAGCCGAGCATCTCGACCCTCTGGATGACGCGGGCCCTGCGGGCCCAGTCGGTGATCGCCCGAGCGGCCTCGTGCTCGCCCTCGGATACACGCGTCGAGGCGATCTCGATGCGGTCGACCTCGAGATCGAGCAGCAGCAGACGCGCGAGCTGGAGCTTCTCCGCCGGCGTGTAGGACACGTCCGGCGTCTGCTCGCCGTCGCGCAGTGTCGTGTCCATGATCGAGATGTGGTCGGGCGAGCCCGCAGCTGATTTCATCGATTCCTGCCTGACGTTGGCCGGGTGGGGGAGCCGCTCGTGCTCGCCGGGTGGCGCCGGGCGCGGCAGCCGGAAGCGAGATCCCAGGGGGTCATCGGAGGGGTTTTCAGGGTACAGAGGGGTCGTTCCACTGTCTAGGCGGGTGATCCGAGACGGGTCGGGCTCCTGGCTCCTGGCAGTCCGAGACACCGCCCGGGGCTGCGAGGGTCCATCATCGGCCCGCCAGGCGTACGCTCGTCGCTACACTGCCGCCCCCAACCTTCTCGGAGCCCCCACAATGGACGACCCGCGCGCGGATGGCCGTCCCCCGCCGGTCCCCGCCAGGATCCTCGCCCTGGGCCCGTCGGCCGCCGGGCAGCGCCTCGACCTCTTCCTCGTCGCCGAGCTCTCGCTCTCCCGCGGCCAGGTGCGCCGCTTGCTGGACCGCGGCGCCGTCAGCCTGGACGGCCGGTCGCTCGGTCTGCGCGACAAGGGTCTCCGCCTGCCGGAATCCGGTGCGCTCGCCGTGGAGGCGTTTCGTTCCGGGACCGACGCCCGGGCTCGGCCCCCCGAGCCGGGCGCGCAGGCGCCCGTCATCGTGGCCTCGGGGCCGGGTTGGCTGGCGGTCGACAAGCCGGCCGGCATGCCGGTCCACCCGCTCGGCGAAGAAGAGACCGGGACGCTGCTCGGTCACCTCCTCGCCCGGCATCCCGAGATCCATGGGATCGGCGAGGGCGGCCTGCGCAGCGGTGTCGTGCACCGGCTCGATGTCGACACGTCCGGTGTCATGCTCGTCGCCACCGACGCCAAGAGCTGGGGGCGGCTGCGCGGGGCCTTCCAGGCGCATCGCGTACGCAAGGTCTATCGAGCGCTCGTGCAGGGCGACCTGGATCCGCCGGGCGGTGTGCTGGATATGGCGCTGCCGCTCGTCGTGGCGAGGCACAGACCCGCGCACGTGCGGGTCGCGACACCCGCTGAGGTCGAGCGTGGACGCGCGCGCGAAGTCGTCCAGAGGGTTTTGCGACTCGCCAAGCTGGAAGGAGCGACACTGATCGAGGTACATCCTCGGACTGGCTTCCTGCACCAGATCCGTGCGACCCTCGCGCACCTCGGCCATCCGCTCGTCGGTGATCGCCGATATGACGCGACCGACGACAAGAGCGGCGCCCGCCGCCACATGCTGCACGCCGCCGAGATAGAGCTCGAAGAGATCCACGCTCTAGCGGGCGAGCCGCTGGACTTTCGCGCCTGCCTGAGGGCGCTTGGGGGCGAAGAAGGCATCCTCTAAGGCCCCCTGCCGCCTCGCGCAGGAGAGTCCGGATTCGCTTGCCATCGCGTCGTGTCAGCGAGACAATTGCCTCGAACGAATTGGCGCTGACCGGATCTCGCCCGGTTCCCCTCTCGCGTTCCTCATGCAGCCGCTCTCCCTGTCACGGCCTGGCTCCGGACGGCGGGGAGGAGCACGAGCATGATCGCACGACGTCTCAAATGGTATCTCGATTCGCACGGGGTCGACTATGACCTCGTCCATCACACGTACACGCCCACCATGGCGGAGACCGCGGAGGCCGCCCATATCCCGGCGGGCCGAGTCGCCAAGTGCGTCCTCTTCGAAGACGAGCGTGGCTACGTGCTGGTGGTGGTGCCCGCCTCGTGTAGAGTCGAACTCGAGGCGCTCGATCAGGCGCTGGGTCGGCACCTCGAGCTGGCCACCGAGGACGAGCTCGACCAGATCTTCGAGGGCTGCGGGCACGGCGCGCTGCCACCCATCGGCGCCGCGTACAACATCCCGATGGCGATCGATCAGAGCCTGCTGCGCTTGGCGGATGTCTACTTCGAGGCCGGCGACCACGAGGAGCTCGTGCACGTGAACGCAGCGGGCTTCCGTGAGCTGCTCTTGGGCGCAAGGCCGGGCAAGTTCAGCCGGCCGCACTGATCCCGGCGCGTAGATCCGGGAGCTTGCCGGGGCCCGGTGCTGCGTCGGCGAGCACGTCGAGCGTCGTGTGAGCCGCCTGCTATTCGTGCGGCTCGGCGGCTTGCGATTGGGTAGCGTGGGCGGTCCGAGCGCACAGTTCCGTGCCGAGCAAGGAGGAGACCGGGCCCCATGCGATCCGAAGCGACCGATTCCCCGGCGGGCCCCTGCGCGGGCATTCGCGTCCTCGACTTCACGACCGTCGTCTCTGGACCGACGTGTACACAGGCACTCGGTGATCTCGGTGCCGATGTCGTCAAGGTCGAGCCACCTACTGGTGATCCGTGCCGGTTCAGCGGTGCGCCCTTCCGCGAGCCCGGGTTCTCGGGCTTCCTCGCCCAATTCAATCGCAACAAGCGGAGTGTCGTCATCGACCTCAAGCATCCTGACGGGCGGGCCCTCGCCCATCGACTGGCGCGCGGCGTGGACGTGGTGGCGGAGAATTTCCGTCCGGGCGTCGCCGAGCGGCTGGGTATCGGCTACGAGGCATTGCGCGAGAACAATCCCGGGATCGTCTACCTCTCGCTCAACGGTTTCGGGTCCGACGGTCCCTACGCGGAGCTTCCGGCCTACGATCAGGTCATCCAGGGGATGACGGGCCTGATGCCCGAGCAGGGCGGCGAAGCTGCGCCGCCCGCGCTCGTGCAGGGCGGCATCGCCGACAAAGCCAGCGGCATGACGGCGGTGACGGCGGTCTTGGCTGCGCTGCTCGCGCGCGAGCGCAGCGCGGACGGCCACGGTCAGCGAGTCGAAGTGGCGATGATCGACGCCTTTGCCTCCTTCGCGCTGCCGGAGGCGATGATGTCTCGTTCCTTCCCACCGCTCGTGAGCGACGGACCCAAGTCGAGTGACTTCTTCAAGACGTGGCAGACCGCGGACGGGTTCGTGGTGGGCCTGATCGTGCAGGACCACCAGTTTCAGGCGCTCTGCCGCGTACTGGAGCGGGATGATCTGGCGCAGGACGAGCGCTTCGCCGGCGCGCTGAATCGCTTTGCCCACTATTCCGATTTGGTGCCGCTGATCGCGGATGAGATTCGCAAGCACACCACGGCTGACCTGATCGAGCGCTTCCGGCGCTTCGGGGCGCCCTTCGCGGCCGTGAACGGCGTCGACGATTTCCTGCTCGATCCGCAGGTGGAACATCGCGGCACAGTGACCGTGCACGAGGACGAGCGTTTCGGGGAGCCGACCCGCTACCTCACTCCCCCCTACCGCTTCGAGCGCACCCCAGCCGCGATCCGTCGCCACGCGCCGCGCCTGGGCGAGCACACCGACGAAGTCCTGAGTGAGGCGGGCTTTGCCGCCAACGAGATCGCGGGTCTGCACGAGAGGGGTGTCGTCGGGTAGCGCGACAAGATCTACGATTTAGACCGCGCAAGCACCCGCGTGCTGCCGACTCCGCTCAGCGAACGCGGAGCAGGGTCAGTCCGTCCGAGATGGCAAGCATCACGTCCTCGACGCGCTCGTCGGCGGTCGCCCAGTCGTTGAAGGCGCGAATCGCCTCGACTTGCTCGTCGTTCACGTCGGGGTCGATCACGGTGCCCATCCACAGCACATTGTCGACCAGGATCAGTCCGCCGGGGTGGACCAGGCGGATCAGCTCTTCCGCATATTCTCGATAGCCCGTCTTGTCGGCGTCGATGAATGCGATGTCGTAGCCGTCGTCCTCCGAGAGCGAGCGCAGTGTGTCGATCGCGGGACCAATGCGCAGGTCGATCTTGTCTGCAACGCCGGCCCTCTCCCAATAGGGCTTGCCGATATTCGTCCACTCCTCACTCACGTCACAGCAGACGAGCTCTCCGTCGTCCGGCAGACCGCGCGCGACGCAGAGTGCCGAATAGCCGGTGAAGGTGCCCACCTCGATGGCTCGACGTGCACCCAGCAGGCGCGTCAGCAGCGTCATGAAGGCGCCCTGCTCGGGCGCGATCTGCATCATCGAGATGCCACCCAGCTCACGCGTGGTGTCGATCAGCTCCTGCCCGATCGCGTCTGGACGCGACCCGTGCTCGATCAGGTAGGCGTGGATCTCGGGCGAGATGTTGAAGGCCTTGACGACGTCGCTCATTGGAATCTCCAGCCAGGGTGGAAGGGTCCAGATCCCTGCATCAGATCGCTTCGAGGGTACGCCCTAGGGCATCACGCATGCCAGCGGGCTTCGGCAATCGGGGCTCCAGATTGTCCGCCGTCCTACCGTATACTCCCTCTGCGATGGAGATCCGCACCCTCGAGTCGGGCGAGCTGGAGGCCCTTCAGCAGCTGCTCTCGGGGTGGGATGTACCGGGCTATTGGCGTGATCCGGAACACTTCCGCCGCCAGGTGGACGCCGACCCGACGTTTCGCGAGCACAATGTCTGGGTGGCGGCGGAGCGCGGCGAGTTGGTGGCCTGCGCGCAGATCCAGCCGCGTCGCCTTCGCATCCTGGGTCATGGCATTCCCACGGGCGGGCTTGGGCCGATCTTCACGCGGCCCGACCACCGGCGGCGGGGAATCGGGATCAGCCTGATCGAGCGCACCGCCACGGCGATGCGGGAGCGTGGCATGGAGCTCTCGATTTCATTCACCTCGACGCCGCGGCTCCTCGAGCGCCTTGGCTGGACGACGTGGCGAGGGCAGCGTTGCATCCTGCGGGCCACCGACAAGAAGGCGCCGGCGCCGGCGCGTAGCGAGGGCGTGGAAATCGAGATCGTCTCGCTCGAGCTGCAGCGTGATCGCGCGCTCTCCGCCGTGAAGGCAATCCACACCGCCTACTCGGGCTCGCGCAATGGCACCGTGATCCGGGACGACGCGCTCTGGGATGCCAGCCTGAAGCTGGCCGGCAACCCCTGTGAGGAGTTCTGGGTGGCACGGCGCGGCGGACTCGCCGTCGCCTACGCGCGCGTAACCCTGCTCGATGAGGGGCTCGCGATCACGGAGCTCGGCCGCTTCGAGGACGGCGCGTCGGCGCTCGCCAAGCTGGTGGCCGGTGTTCTCGGCCCGCGCGGCAGCGATCCGCTTGCCTCGTCGTCCGTCAGCTCGGAGGAGATTCGCTCCTTCGTCATCATGCCGGCCTTCGACGACATCGGATTGACGGTGGGCCTCGAGCACGAGGGCATCTCGTCGCATCCTGTCGATGACGACAGCGGCCTGATCCGCTGCCTCAACATCCGCGCGCTGGCCGCACGGCTCGATGTCGAGCTGCTCGAAGACGAGAACGAGACCGCCTTTCTGCGCCGCATCCTGCCGCCGGATGGCTTCGTGTTCTGGCCGGCGGATCGCTTCTAGGTGCAGCGCGTAGGGTCGGTTTTTCGGCGGATTCTGCTCCACGATATCTGGCGCAATCTCGCGCTCTTTCTGGGGCTCGTGCAGGTGCAGATCCTGCACTGGCTGCTCGTCGTGATACGCGCTGACGGGCTCTCGGGCGGGGCGATCTTGCTACTGACGCTGGGTGCGATGTGGGTCAATGCCTGGCTGGTGCCGCTGATCCGGCAGGGCACGCGGGCAGCGGGCTGGCGGCGACTCGCAGCGCGCACCTACATGAACGTGGGGATCGGGACGATGGGAGTGGGCCTTTCCGTGCTGGCCGGCTGGCTCGTCATCTACCCCGCCGCCCATTCGCTCACATTCTTCGGTGTCGACTTCGCTCGCGCGTCCGAGATCTTTCGCTACGCGAGCGGCGCACTCACCGCCGGCGTGACGTTGATGTTCGCCTGGGGGATAACCTTGGGGCAACGCCTCTACGCGCGTACCCACGTGCCGGTTCGTCTGCCCGGGCTGGCACCCGAGCACCGTGGCCTGCGCATCGTGCAGATCTCGGACCTCCACATCGGTAACGGGCTCGAGGACGAGCGCCTCTCGGCGCTCGTGGATCGAGTCAACGAATTGGAGCCGGACGTGATTGCGATCACCGGCGACCTCTTCGACAACGACGCGGCCTTCGTGCCCGATGGAACTCGACGCCTGAGTGCTCTGCGTGCGCGTCTGGGCGTATTCGCCGTACTCGGCAACCACGACACCTACACGGGGTCGGAGCTGATCGCCGAGGCGTTGGCCAAGAACGCGCCTGGCATTCGTCTGCTGCGCGGCGAGTACGCGCGGCTCCCGCTGGATCCGCCGATCTACCTCGCCGGTGTCGACGACCCGGGCCGCGACTGGACGGCGCGAGATCTACAGGTTGCCTCGCTCGAGAAGTTGGCGGGCAAACGCCCCGACGACGGGCCCGTCGTGTTACTCGTCCATCGCCCCGAGGTCTTCCACCAGGCCAGCCGATTGGGCTTTGCGGTCGTGCTCACAGGGCACACTCACGGTGGCCAGATCGCATTGCCGCTACCGGGTGGCCACATCAACCCAGCCCGTATCGTCACGCCCTTCACGCGCGGAATCTTTCGCAGCGGCGAGTCGATCATGTATGTGAATCGTGGTGTCGGAATGGCCGGACCCAGGATACGATTCAACTGCCGCCGCGAGATCGCAACGATCGAGCTGGTGTAGCTGGTGTAGCTGGGGTAGCTGGTGAAGGGGATGAGCACGGCCTGGCAGTACGATCAGAGGCGTGATCGAGGAGAAGCATGTCGTTCGAAGATCGCGTCGAGGTGCGGCACAGCCCGATCCATGGATGGGGCCTCTTTGCCGCCCGGCGCTTTCGCAAGGACGCCTACATTGCGACCTTCGAGGGCAAGCCGACCGAAGAAGATGGCATGCACGTCCTCTGGGTCGTGCAGGATGACGACACCGAGGTGGGGATCGAGGGTCAGAACGAGCTGCGCTTCCTCAACCACTCATTGGCCCCCAACGCCGAGTTCCACGGCGCCGAGCTGCGTGCCATTCGCAACATCGAGAAGGGCCAGGAGATCACCTTCCACTACGGCGAAGAGTGGGAAGAGATCGACTGATCGATGAATCGAGTGCAGGGGCGCGCACCCGCTCGGTCAGTCGGGCAATACCTCTTCCAGGATCCGCTCCGCATTGGTCTCGCCCGTCTCGTCCTGGATCCGGCGGCAGCGTTCCAGAATCTCACCGAAGTGCGGTCCGGGTGAGAGACCGCGCGCCACCAGGTGACGGCCCTGAACGACGTCGATTGGCCCGCTCGCCTCGACGCCTTGCTCGGCGGCACGATCCAGGAAGGCATCACCGGCCGGAAAGCACCGTGCCAGCGCCTCCTCGGTGGTGCGGCCGAAGTGGTCTGCGCGTGCGACGCGTTCCAGCAGCTGCATCGACACACCGGCGGCCTCGAGCTTGCGCGCCAGTCGCCGATAGCCGCGCGCGCCCGCGCCATTCTTCAAGAAGAGCGCCGGCGCGAGGTGGTGCTCGACGAGCGCCGCAACGCGGGTGACGAGCTGGACCGGCGCACGCAGCCTCCCGAGCAGCGCGCGCGTCGGCGGGACGCCGAGTCGGTCGTGGGCGAGCGAGCGGATGCGTCCGCCATGCTCTTCGGTGCAGAGCGGCTTGCCCAGGTCGTGGCAGAGTGCTCCGAGCATGAGGGCGATATCATCGTCATCGCCCGCGCGCAGCCGGGCGGCCTCGTCGACCACCATCAGGGTGTGGACATGGACGTCGCCCTCCGGATGCCACTCGGAGTCCTGGGGGACGCCCGCCAGCGCCTCGATCTCGGGGAAGTAGCGAAGCAACCGGGTCTTCTCCAGGAAGGCGAGCGCACGCGAGGGGCGGTCGGCCTCGAGGAGGGTGCGCCGAATCTCGTCGAAAGAGCGCTCCGCCGACACGCCGGCGAGATCCTGTTCGGCGCATAGGCGCTCGAGCTCGGCGTCGGGCTCCATTTCGAAGCAGGCCGTGAAGCGCGCGACGCGCAACGCACGCAGGGGATCGTCGCCGAAGCTCGTCGCGTGGGTGGCGCGCAGCACCTTTGCGGCGAGATCCTGCCGGCCTCCGTGGGGGTCGAGGATTTCGTCGGTCAATGGATCGATCGCGATGCTGTTGATCGTCAGGTCGCGCCGCCGCGCGGCCTGTGCGAAGTCGAGATCGGGTGAGGCCGCGACCGAGAAGTCGACGTCGAGCCCGCGCAGCCGGATGATCTCGTAGCTGCGGCCCAGCCGGATCGGATCGCCGAAGCGTATGAGCAGCGCCTGCAGCGCATCGAGGTCGAGCCCCAGCACCTCGATGTCGAGGTCGTCGACGCCTCGCTCGAGTAGCTGGTCGCGTACGCCACCTCCGACGAGGAGCGCGCGGCCGCCGGTCTCGCGGATGGCCCGCGCGATATCGGCCAGGACGGGAAGCGCGTGCCACGCCGCGCCCGGCTTCTCTCCGGCCTTTCTGCTCACGGCCCGTGTGGCGCGGCCCGCCCGCGCAACCGGCGGCGATGGGGCTCCGCGCTGCCCTCGCAGAGAAGCGCGAGCGCCTTTCGTGTCGGCCCCCCCTGTGGAAGCTCGCAGAGCGCCGCGGGCGAAAGCCAGCGGTGCGCGGCATGATCGCGCCGGTGGACGCGACCGCTCGGCTCCTGGCAGCGGAAGACGTGCAAGCGGAGTCGCCGATGCGTGAAGAGATGCTCGATTTCGCCGACGCGTGTCGCGCGCGCAACCGCAAGGCCGAGCCGTTCATCCAGGCAGCGGTGCAGGGCAGCCTCCGGAGTCGCGTCGTCCTCGAGGTCGCCGCCGGGCAGCTCCCACAGCCCGCCGAGCAAGCCATCCTCCGGTCGCTGCACGACGAGTGCGCGGCCCCGCCGCACGATCCAGCCCGCAACCGCGGTGATGTTGCGGGTGCGCGTCCGGCGCGTCCTCTTGGGCAAGGTCTCGGCGTCGCCCCTGCGGTGCGCCTCACAGTCCTTCTGCAGCGGACACTCCGGGCAGCGTGGGGCGCGCGGGGTACAGATCGTCGCGCCGAGCTCCATCAGGGATTGGTTGAGATCGCCCGGCCGCACACCCCGCGCCAGCGTGCCGGCGACGTCCCAGAAGCGCTCCATCACCGCCCTCTCGCCCACGTCGTCGCGCACGGCGAGCAGTCGTGCAAGCACGCGCACCACG
Source organism: Deltaproteobacteria bacterium (assembly GCA_019310975.1). GTDB lineage: Bacteria > Myxococcota_A > UBA9160 > UBA9160 > UBA4427 > JAFDDH01. The sequence goes on from JAFDDH010000046.1 coordinate 22,728, forward strand.
TTCCCGTCGACGACGGGCTCGCCCGCGCCGAAGGCGATCGAGGCGACTGCCCCCGCCGTATAGCGCCCGATCCCCTTGAGGGCCCGCAGCCTGGCCGCGTCGCGCGGCAATTCACCTGCGTGCTCGTCCATGATGGTGCGCGCGGCGGCATGCAGGTTGCGGGCGCGCGAGTAGTAGCCAAGCCCCGTCCACTGGGCGTAGACATCCTCGCAGCATCGTCTCCGAGACCCAGATCGCGTAGGAATCGCTGGTGCGACGCCAGGGCAGGTCGCGTCGATGGACGTCGTACCAGTCGAGCAGCCGCTTGCGGGTGCGTGCCAGCAGACGGGTGGTGGCGGTGTTGGACGGGGGCATGGGGGTTGGATAGCGAATGCCCGCTGGATCGGTCAGTCGGGCAGGCGCAGCGGGAGCTTCCCCTCCAGGCGGATCTCGTGCGCTCGCACACGCGCCCGCATGGCGATGACCTCTACGCCCGCACCGACTGCCTGGCGCAGCGCGCGCCCGTAATCGGGGTCGATGTCGTCGGCGGGCTCGACGCTCGTACAATCCGCACGCTGAACGATGAAGAGCAACACGGCGCGGTGGCCGGCGCGGTGCAGAGTCTGCAGCTCGCCTAGGTGGCGGCGCCCACGCGTCGTGATGGCGTCCGGGAAGCGTCCGCGTCGGCCCTCGGCCAGGGTGACGCTCTTCACCTCGACGAAGGCGCTGCGGCGGTCGCGCGGATGGCCTTCGAGCCGGAAATCCAGTCGCGACCCGCCCGGTGCAGGGACCTCGGGGCGCACGGTCGGATAGCCGGCGAGCTCCGGGATCGCATCCCGGGAGAGGGCGCGGGCGACCAGCTGGTTGGCGCGTAGGGCATGCAAGCCGACCCAGATGCGCCCCACGCGGATCATCTCCAGAGTGTGGCGCAGCTTGCGCCTGGGGTTGTCACTGGTCGAGCAGCGGACCGCTGAGCCCGGTCGGTCCGTGCCCAGCATGGAGCCGGGATTCGGGCAGTGGACGGTGATGACCTCACCCGTGTCCGTCTCGACGTCGGCGAGAAATCGCTTGTAGCGGCTCACCAGCCGACCCTTCAGATCGGCCCGGATCGGCAGCCCTACCTCGGCGATGGGTCCAGCCTCACGCCGACATGAGTGCGGACCCATTTCGGGTCCCACCACTCCAGCGGGTCGACGTAGGTGCCCCCAACGAGTGTCGCGAAGTGCAGATGGTCACCCGCAGCCAGCCCACTGATGCCCGAGCGCCCCAGCACGTCTCCCTGCGCGACGCTCTGGCCCGTCTCGACTTCGATCTGCGAGAGGTGTCCGTAGAGGGTGGCGAGGCCCAGGCCATGGTCGACGATCACGCAGTTGCCATAGATGCCGAGGTCCTCGGCGAAGATGACCACGCCAGCGTTCGCGGCAGTGATGCGGGCTGCCGTGGTGCTGGCGAGATCGAAGCCGAAGTGGCGAGCCTGGGAAATCTTCCGCCCGCCCAGGTTGTAGGTGCGGTGTTCGGCGAAGCGGCTCATCACCTTCGAGCCGGCGAGCTGCGTGAACGCGCCGGACCAGAGCGGCCGGGCGGCGCCATCCTGCACGCGCTCTCTGATCATGCGCTCGTTGCGAGCGCGCAGCTCCTCGTTGACACCGCGGAAAGTCTCGGAGGGCCCGACGACGGGCAGGCCGGCCGTTCGTGCGAGCGGCGCGGCGACACGCGCAATGAAGGTCTCGTCGATGTCGATCTGACTCTTGGCGAACTGGCGCTCGATGACGCGTGCCGGAAAGCGCACACTGTCCTCGTTGCCGGCCTCGTCGGCCGCCACGACCTCGACGAGTGGATCGCTCGCCGCATCGACTGGAATCGCGAAGAGGGCGATGTGTGCGTCCGCATCGGCGGGATGCGGATGGCCGGGAAAGAAAGTGTTCCCGACGCGGATCCCGTGCACGGGTACATCCGAGTCGACGCGGTAGACGGCCGCCGCCGAGCCGCCCCGGTACACATAGGTAAGCCCGCTCTGCACCGAGACGCGCGGCGGTCGCGTGTCGATGACCACCGGTACCGAGAGCTCGGTGCGATTGCCCGAGAAGCCGTCCCGCCACGACCAATCGCGGACCGAGATCACCAGCGTCGCTTTGCCGTCGGGCAGCCGCTGGGCCACGGGATCGATCTCGATCTCGATGCTGGCCGTCCGGCCGCCCGGCAAGCCGCCTTCGATCAGGCCGCCGGGCCAAGAGTGATCGGAGAGGGGCTGGGAGCCCGCTTCGTGAAGCAGGCGAATGCTCAGCTCGCGCAGGCCCGACGCGGGGTCCTCGATCTCGATACTCAGCGTGGCGCCCGCCTTGCCGACCACCAGCTGCTCGGGGGCCACCACCGAGGGTGGCGTGCCCTCGAAGCGGCCTGCAGCCATATAGCCGCCACCCACCAGAGCCACCAATGCCGCGATCACGAGCAGGGCTCGTGCGTTCACTCGTCTCCCCCCTCAAGCTCGCGGGATCTTAACAGAGCCGTCCAGCGTTGACGTGGATGGGCGTGTCGCGGATGCTGGAGGGGATCCAGGACACACCCGGCCACGGACGCCTTCGCAGAGGGGGGACCCAGTCCATGTCGACTCTCTGGCGCATCGTGCTCGTGCGCCACGGCGAGACCGAGGGTGAGTCCAGCATTCGCTTCCACGGCGCCAGTGACGTGGCGCTGAACGACGTGGGCCGCAGGCAGGCTCGCGAGGCGCGCGGCCAGATGCCCGACGATCGTTGCGAGCTCGTCGTCGCCAGCTCGCTGATGCGCGCAAGGCAGACCGCGCACATCATCGCGCCGGACCGAGCGGTGCGTCTGGAGCCGGACTTCCGCGAGATCGACTTCGGGCGCTGGGAGGGGCTCACGAGGGAGGAGATTGCCGCCCTCGACCCAGACCTCTACGACGCCTGGCAGGGCAAGGTGTCGGGCTTCGAGTTCCCGGAAGGCGAGCGGCGCGGCGATTTCCGTGTGCGGGTCGAGCGCGGGCTCGAGCGGCTGCTGGCCTGCGGAGTCGGATCGGCCGTCGTGGTGGCCCACAAGGGTGTCGTGCGCACGATCGCGGAGGGGCTTTCGGGGGCGGTTCTGGAAGTCCTCGAGCGTACTCGTGTCGCCGGTGGGCTCCTGGCCCGAGGCGATGTTGCGCAGCAGACGGCGCATGATCTTGCCCGAACGCGTCTTCGGCAGTGCGTTCGTAAAGCGGATCTCCGCCGGTCGAGCGATGGCACCGATCTCCTTCGTGACGTGCGCTTTGAGCTGCACGACCAGGTCGTGGCCCGCATCCGCCTTGCCGGTGGGCGTCACGAAGGCCACGATCGCGGTTCCGGTGATCTCGTCCGGTCGGCCCACCACCGCGGCCTCGGCGACGTCGGTGTGGGAGACCAGCGCGCTCTCGACCTCCATGGTGCCGATGCGATGGCCGGAGATATTCATCACATCATCGATCCGGCCCATGATCCAGAAATAGCTGGCGCTGTCCTTGTGGGCGCCGTCACCGGGGAAGTAGACGTTCTTCCATTTGCTCCAGTAGACCTCCCGGTAGCGCTGCTTGTCGCCCCAGATGCCGCGCAGCATCCCGGGCCAGGGGTGCTGGATGGCCAGCAGGCCGCCATTGGGCGGCTCCACGTCGTGGCCCTCCTCGTCGAGAATGGCGGCGCGAATACCGGGAAAGGCAAGCGTCGCGGAGCCGGGCTTCGTCGCCACGGAACCGGGCAGCGGCGAGATCATGATGCCGCCGGTCTCGGTCTGCCACCACGTGTCGACGATTGGGCAACGCCTGCCGCCGATCACCCGGTGGTACCACATCCATGCCTCGGGGTTGATCGGCTCGCCCACGGTGCCGAGCAGGCGCAACGACGAGAGGTCGTGCTTCCCCGGGAGCTCGTCACCCAGGCGAATGAAGGTGCGGATCGCCGTCGGCGCCGTGTAGAAAATCGTCACACCCCACTTGGCGATCAGCTGCCACCAGCGATCGGGACCCGGATGCACGGGCGTGCCCTCGTACATGAGTGTCGTGGCTCCGCACGAGAGCGGACCATAGACGACGTACGAGTGACCGGTGATCCAGCCGACGTCGGCCGTGCACCAGAACACGTCGCTGTCCTTGATGTCGAAAATGGCCTTGGTAGTCGTCGTGACGTGGGTCAGGTAGCCGCCGGTCGTGTGCAGGATGCCCTTTGGCTTGCCGGTGGTTCCGCTGGTATAGAGGATGAAGAGCGGATGCTCGGCATCGAGCTTTGCGGGTGCACACTTTGGACTCGCGCTCTCTGTCTCGTCGTGCCACCAGAGATCGCGTCCGGGTGTCATGGTGACGGGTTGACCGGTGCGCTTCACCACGAAGACGTGCTCGACGCACTTCACACCTTCGAGTGCGGCGTCCACGTGTGTTTTCAGGCCGAAGGGCTTCCCCTTCCGATAGCCGCCATCCGCTGTGACGACCGCTTTGGCACCGGCGTCGTTGATGCGATCGCGCAGCGCTTCAGACGAGAAGCCGCCAAATACGATGCTGTGCGTCGCCCCAATGCGCGTACACGCCAGCATGGCGACTGCTGCCTCGGGGACCATTGGCATATAGAGGATGACCCGATCCCTCTTCTTGATGCCGCGCGCTCTCAGGACGTTCGCGAAGCGACAGACGTCGCGGTGCAGCTCCGCGTAGGTGATGACGCGGCTATCGCCGGGCTCTCCCTCCCAGATGATGGCAGCCTTGTTGCGCCGCCAGGCGCCCTCCCCCTCGACGTGCCGGTCGAGGCAGTTGTAGCTGACGTTGGTCTTGGCCCCGACGAACCACTTGGCAAAGGGCGGCTTCCAGTCGAGCACCTTCTTCCACGGCGTGAACCAGCTGACGTTCTCCTTTGCCATGCGGGCCCAGAAGCGTTCTGGATTCTTCTCGCCGAGCTTGCGCATCTCGGCGGCGGTCTTCTTGTTCCAGTTGGCCTGCCTGGTGAAGCCCGGATCCGGCTTGAAGGTGCGCTTCTCTTTCAGCAGGGACTCGATATCGGCCATCCGAGCGGGGCTCCTTGGTCTGGTCAGGGCAGGATCGTTTTCGGGTGATCAGAAGACGCTTGCCAGGCGGGCTGTCTTCAAGCGCCCTCGTCGCGCATCCAGGCCTCGACGTCGGCCGGGTCCTTTGGGATCGCGCGGGTCAGATTCTCGCAGCCGTCGGCGGTCACGACGACGTCGTCTTCGATTCGTACGCCGATTCCGCGAAGGGCCTCGGGGGCTTCCTCGTCATCGGCCCTCACGTAGATGCCGGGCTCCACGGTCAACACCATGCCGGGGGCAAGATCGCGCGGCTTCTCACCGTCCATGTACGAGCCGACATCGTGCACGTCGAGGCCCAGCCAGTGACTGGTGCCATGCATGTAGTAGCGCTTGTAGGCTTCCTTCTCGATCAGCTCGTCGGCCTCACCTTGCATCAGTCCGAGCTCCAGCATGCCCTCGACGAGATGGCGCACGGTGAGATCGTGGATGGCCGGGAGCGTGGCGCCCGGCCGCACGGCCAGGAGGGCGGCTCGCTGGGCTGTCAAAACCGTGTCATAGATGGCGCCGCGTACGCCCTCGAAGTGGCCGTTCACGGGATAGGTGCGCGTCACGTCCGACGCGTAGCCCTCGAGCTCGACGCCCGCGTCGATCAGCACCAGCTCGCCATCCACGAGCGGACGATCGTTGCTCACATAGTGGAGCACGGCCGCGCTCGCCCCACCCGCCACGATGGAGCCGTAGGCCGGACCGGCTCCGCCACGCCGCCGGAACACGTATCCGAGGGTTGCCTCCAGCTCGTACTCGTATCGGCCCGGCGCCATCATCCGAGCGGTCTCGAAGTGCGCCTCGCGGCTGATGTCCGCGGCGCGCCGCATGATGTCGAGCTCGGCGTTGCACTTCGTCAGGCGCATCTCGTGCAGAATCGTGCGGGGATCGAGCAGCTCCGAGGCGGGCTGCACGCCCTGTCGGCTGCGCAGCCGCAGATCCTCCTGGATCTCGCAGAGTCGCTGATCGGTGTCGGCGCGCCGGCCCAGGCTGTGGTAGATGCGGCTCGCCCCGCCGAGCAGCTCGGGCAGCTTCTCGAGTAGCTCCTCGCAGCCGTGGGCGGCGTCGGCCCCGTAGTCGGCTGTCGCGCCCTCCACGCCCGGTCGGTAGCCGGTCCACGTTTGGGCCGCCTTGTCGCGCGGCTGCACGAAGAGCGTGTAGGCGGGCGCCTCGCCAGTGGTGCGGAAGACTGCCGTGGCGCCGGGGTGCTCGAAGCCCGTCAGGTACCAGAAGTCGCTGTTCTGCCGGAAGGGGTACTCGGTGTCGTTGGACCGGGTCGGCGTGTTGGCGCCCTGGACGATCGCCACGGAGTCGCTGCCCATGGATTCGACGAAGCGCTGGCGTCTCTCGGCGAACACGCGCGCAGTCTATCGCAGGAATCCCCCGCCGCCGGGAAGCTACGACGAAGTGACTCGCCGCTCACCATCCGGCCGGCCTGCCATCTCAGGCGGCACCGCCGTATGGGACTGCACCAACACGCAAAGAATCGTTTAAATACTTGAATGACATATGTTATTCGAATGTCGCAAGAGTCAATCCAAGACCTGTCGCCGCGTCGATGCCGCCCATCGATGCACGCAAGCCAGATCGCCCACGGATCCAAGATCCAAAGATGCTGCTGGAGTTTCGGGCACTTGCAGGCCCCGCCCTCGAGAGTCGAAGTTGGCACGAGTCCTGCTTTAGAGAGAGCCTATACGATCTGGCCTGAGCTTCCTGGATGTCAACGGGCGCGTTCATCGAGGAAGCTCAGAACCCCGACGGGGCCTGGGATCCATCGAACGAGGCGCTTTCCCCCAGAACTGCACCCCGCCCAGACCCAGGCCCCCCGGGGTCCAGATCGTAGACCAAGATTTCTCCTGGAGCGAAGGTCGTAGAAGGTCGTAGAAGCTCATAGAAGCTCGTCGATGCCCCCTCCCGGCAACCGGGTGGGGGCATCGAACTTCTGGGACGCGGAGGCGCGTACGCGCTAGCGGCGCTTGCGCCTGGGGGCCGCCTTCTCGTCCTTGGCCCCCTGATCGTCGGCGAGCACTTCGACGATCTCTTCCCCGAAGCTCTGGCTGAGCCAGACCTTCAGCTCGCCGATCTCCGCCATCTCGGCGCTGCTCTTGGGATTCGCAAACGCGATCGCCTCGAGGGCGGCGTTGGGACAGAGCACGCCGGGGTCGATCTCCAGCTCCTTGGCGCGCGGCGTGCGCCATGTCTTGAGGCGCGCGACGCGTCGTTCGGTGCGGCGGTCCATGCGCCGGCGTCCATTGCCCTCGAGCTTGGGAATCGGGCCGTGTGGCTTCTTGCAACCCTTCGCAATCGCCTTGAAGATGTCCTTGCCCATGCGCCGGATGATCAGGTCGGAGACACCCTTGATGCGCGCCAACGCCTCCGGGCTGTCGGGCCGCGCGTGCGCGAGCTCGAGCAGTGCGCGATTGCCGAGCACCTTGAAGGGCGGGCGATCGACCTCTCGCGCGCGCGCGTCACGCATCAGGAAGAGCTCGCGCAGCACGGCCAGCTCAGTCGAACCGAGCGCCCGAGCGCCTTTGATGCGCAGATAGCCCAGGCGGTCGAACTCGCGATCAGGCCATTTGCGCTTGGTGAGGGCCTCGAAATCGGCCATCGCCCACTCCAGCCGCCCCTTCTTGCGCAGCTCCTTCTCGATCTTTGCGGCCAGGCGCACCAGGTAGAGGACGTCGGATGCCGCGTAGGTGAGCTGCTTCTCGGAGAGCGGCCGGCGCGACCAGTCCGAGCGTTGCTCGTCCTTGGGCAGCCGGACTCCGAAGTGGTGCTCGATCAGCGCCGCCAGTCCGATGGCCGGATAACCGAGCAGCTGCGCACTGACCATCGTGTCGAAGAGATTATTGAACTCGAACCCGCAGTCGCGCTTGAGGACAAAGATGTCGTACTCGGCGGCGTGCAGTAGCAGGCGAACGTCGGGCGATGCGAAGACGGGAGCCAGAGGTGCGAGCTCGGCCGGTCCGCCCAGTGCGATCGGGTCGATCAGCCAGGCGTGCTTGCGGGTCGCGATCTGGACCAGGCAGGTCTTGTCGAAATAGTGATAGAAGCTGTCCGCTTCCGTATCGACGGCAACCACATCCTCGCGAAGCAGATCGCGGGCGAGCGACTCCAGGTCGCTCAGCTCGGTAATGATGTCGAAGTCAGCCACTCCCGGCTCAACCCTCTAACGCGTGGACCCCCAAGCGAGCAAGGGGATCGAATTGCCAGATTCCGGGGGGCGGGTACGGACGCCACAGAGGGGCGGCGAGGCCCCACGATCCTAGCCGAGTGACCCCGGCGTCGGAAGGGGCACCGTCGGCCAGCATGGCCGCGCCGTGCGGATTGGGTCAGGCTCCATCCCCGATGATCGCCGCCGGTCTCGGATATTCCACGCGCATGCAGGTCGCGGCCTCCGCCGAGGAGGCGGCAGACCGCGCGATGGCCTCGCTCGGTGGCCGTGAGCCAGCTGCCGCGCTCGTGATGGCGACCGCGGCATGGGGGGCGGGCAAGCTATCCGAATTGATTGGCGACGTGGCGCGGCGAATCGACTGTCCGGCGCTGGCGGGCGCGACCGTGGACGGAATGCTGATCGGTCGATTCGAGGTCAGCCGTGTCCCTGCATTGGCGGTGCTGGTCCTGGCCGGGGTCGAGGCCGAGGCCGTGTTGTGCGAGCCGCTGCCCGGTGACGAGGCCGGCGTGGCCGGCGCCGTGGCGGCCCGTCTGCGCGGCGCGGTTCGCGCCCACGACCTCGTCGTCGCGTTTGCGGACGCGCTGGCCCTCTCGCCTCAACGCCTGCTCGCGGGCTTCGCACGCGATCTCCCCGGGCTGGCGTTGGTCGGCCTCGGCGCCAGTGAGCCGGCGGGCGATGAGCCACGCGTCTGGGTGGGGGACGAGATCGGACGGCGTGCCTGCGCGACCCTTGTAGTGCGACCCTTGCAGGCGCCTCGTATCCATGTCACAACGGGGTGTAGGACCCGTGGGCGCGAACGAAGGGTGACCCGCTCGAGCGGAAGCTGGGTACTCGGCTTGGATGGTCGCCGCGCGCTCGAAGTCCTGCGGGCCGTTCAGCCGGTCGAGGGCCGTCCTCTGACCCGTGAGCTCCTCGTCTGCCTCGCCGGCGGCGAGCCAGACAGGCCGCCGGTCCTGCGCAATATCGTCGGCGTCGATGAGCGGCGCGGCGGCTTTGCGTTGCCGGAGCCGGTGCCGGTCGACGCCCGCATCGCATTCTCGATCCCCGATCCCGCGTTCGCTCGCCGGGATCTCCGCGAGCAGGCGGCGGCCGCAGCCCGTCCGGGCACCGCTCTGGCTCTTCACCTCTCGTGTCAGACCCGTGGCGCGACCCTTTTCGGCGCACCCGGCGCCGAGGGCGGGATCCTGGCCGACGCCCTGGGCGACGTGCCCCTGCTTGGATTGATGGGCGCCTACCAGCTGGCACCGGCAGGCCGCGGGGTCGGCCAGCTTCACACCTACTCGGGGGTTCTCACCCTGCTCGATCAGTGACCCCCGCTCTGGCCGGGGGCCCGTCGGCAGCGAGCTTGCTCATTCGACGCAGCGCCAGTAGGATGTTTCATTAATCAGCACAGAGTTCTGAATAATGGAACAGACTGGAATAGATTGGAACTGACTAAATCTCGGCCCAGAGGGACTTCCGGGAGCAGGGCGACGGGCGCCGAGCCCCTTGGGACGGTCGACAAGGCGATCGACGTCCTCTTCCACCTGCACGGCGCCGGCGGGCCCGAGGGCGTCACGGCGATCGGGCGGACGCTCTCGATGCCCAAGTCGAGCGTGCACCGCCTGCTGGCTGCACTGCTTCGGCGCGGCCTGGTCGAGCGCGACGATCGTGGCCGCTACCGGCCCGGCGTCGGACTGGTCGCCCTCGGCCTCGGTGTGCTCGAGCGCGAGCCCGTCGTGGTGGCCGCACGACCGATCCTCGAGCAGTGCGCCGAGGAGGTGGGCGAGACCTTCTTCCTGGTCGCAGCCCGCGCCGGCGCGCTCGTCGTTCTCGACAAGGCGGAGGGCACGGGCTTCCTGCGCGCCGCGCCCCGTGTCGGCTCGACGGTACCGGTGAATGCCACGGCGGTCGGCAAGCTCTACCTGGCCTTCTCCCCGGGTGATCTCGATGCCCACGCGGTCGAGGAGCGGGCGCGCTTTACGGATCGGACGCTCGTCGATGCCGTCGCGCTGGCTCGTGACGTCGAGGCGGTGAGCGAATCCGGCGTGGCGCGCAATTGCGATGAGTGGATTCCCGGCCTCTCCGTGCTCGCGGCGCCGGTCTGGCTCGGAGAGCGCCTGGCGGCGGCGGTCGCCTTGGCCGCGCCGTCTCCCCGTCTGCACGAGCTCGGCGAGCAGGCGCTCGCGCAGCGCGTGCGCGCCGCTGCCGCGCGGATCACGCGCAGGCTTTCCGGGCCCTCCAGCGACCCAATCTTCGCCGGACCGCCGGCCTGACGCCGAGGAGCGAAATATGCGCGACACAGAGCCGACAAAGGTGTGGATCGACGGCGCCATCGTGGACGCAGATGCCGCGCGCATCAGTGTGCTCGACCACGGGCTGCTCTACGGTGATGGCATCTTCGAGGGCATGCGAGTCTACTCGGGCCAGGTCTTCCGCTTGCCCGACCATTTGCGGCGCTTCGAGACCGGTGCCCGCGCAATCGGCCTCGAGCTGCCGGGCGACACCGATTTCGTCGCCCAGGTCGTGCTCGAGACCGCTTGCGCGTTCGGGCAGAGCGAGGCCTATATCCGCCTGATCGCCACGCGCGGCCGCGGCGCGCTGGGCGTCGACCCGACGACCTGTCACGACCCGCAGCTGATCTGCATCGTCACCTCGATCGCGCTCTATCCCGAGGAGAAGCTCAGCCGCGGCATCGACCTGGTGACCGCCAGCCTGCGGCGACCGAGCGCCGACGCCGTCGATCCTGCAATCAAGAGCCTCAACTACCTGAACAGTGTTCTCGCCAAGCGCGAGGCCCGGCTGCGCGGCGCCGACGAGGCGCTGATCCTCAACCGCGCCGGGATGGTGGCCGAGGCCAGCGTTGCAAACGTCTTCGCCGTCCGGGATGGCACGCTGGCGACGCCGCAGGTCAGCGACGGTGCGCTGCCGGGCATCACCCGCGCCAGCGTGATCGAGATCGCCGGTGATCTGGGTCTGCCGGTGAGCGAGCGCACGCTGGGTCGCTTCGATCTGCTGGCTGCCGACGAGGTCTTCCTCACCGGCAGCGGTGCTCGCATCGTGCCGGTCGCGACGCTGGATGGTCAGCCCATCGGGCCGAGCGGAGCCGGTTGCGGGCCGATCACCGCACGCATCATGGATGCTTTCACGCACTTCACCGAGCATCGAGGCACGCCCCTGAGCGCGTGAGGGCGCGCTAGAGCATCCCCGGGGCTATCCTCTCGCCGCTTCGCCGCGTCGGGCGGGGCCAGGAGGAGCCGCGTGCGCTGGTCGAATACGTTCATTCCCACTCTGCGTGACGACCCCGCCGATGCGGAAGCGGTGAGCCACAAACTCCTCGTGCGGGCGGGCTTCATGCGTCAACTCATGGCCGGCGTCTACTCGCTGCTTCCACTGGGTCAGCGCGTTTCTCGCAAGATCCAGAACATCATCCGCGAGGAGATGGTGAAGAGCGGCGGTCAGGAGTTCGAGCTTCCGTGCATGCACCCGCGTGAGATCTGGGAGCGCAGCGGGCGCTGGGGAAAGCTCGAGGGCGACATGTTCCAGTTCACCGATCGTCGCGGCTCCGACGTCGGATTGGGGATGACCCACGAGGAGATCTTCGCCCACCTGGCGAGCGAGCTTCGCTCCTACAAGGCGTTGCCGCAGACCTGGTTCCAGTTCCAGTCCAAGTTCCGCGATGAGCAGCGTCCCAAGAGTGGCCTGCTGCGGGTGCGCGAGTTCACCATGAAGGACTCCTACTCGATGGACGTCGACTGGGACGGACTCGATCAGTCTTTCGACCGGCACTTCGAGGCGTATCGGCGAATCTTCAAGCGACTCGGCTTCGAGACGGTGGCGGTCGAGGCCTCGTCGGGCGATATGGGGGGCAACGAGTCGATCGAGTTCATGCTGAAGACCGATGCAGGCGAGGACCGGATCGCTTCCTGCCCGGGCTGCGGCTACGCGGGCAACTTCGAGAAGGCAACGAGCCAGGTTGCCCAGATCGCGGACGCCGAAGGGCTGCCAGCTCCCGAGAAGTTCGCCACACCGGGCGTTCGCACGATCGAGGATCTTGCGAAGATGAAGGGCGGTGCGCCGGGCTCGCGGCAGATCAAGACCCTCGTTTACTCGGTGGACGGCAAGCTCATCCTTCTCCTCCTATGCGGCGATGACACACTCGTAGAGCAGAAGCTCATCGACAACGTCGAAGGCCAAGAGATCCGACCTGCCGAGCCTGCGGAGATCGAGGACGCACTCGGCGCATTGCCTGGCAGCCTCGGTGCGGTCGGCGTGAAGGATCTCTTCATCGTCGCGGACGAGGCGCTGCGCGGCCGGCGCGACATGGTGACGGGCGCAAACCAGGACGACTTCCACCTGCGCGGTGTCGACGTAGAGCGCGACATCGACGTAAAGGGCTGGCTGGACCTGCGCGAGGTCAAGATCGGCGAGGGCTGTCCGATGTGTGGCCAGCCGCTCGAGGTCTACAAGGCCCTCGAGGTCGGTCATATCTTCAAGCTGGGAACGAAGTACAGCGAGGCGATGGGGGCGACCGTGCTCGATCGGGACGGCAAGGCGGTTCCGATCGTGATGGGCTCCTACGGGATCGGCGTGGGGCGCAATCTCGCCGGTATCGTCGAGGCGAATAACGACGAGTACGGGATCATGTGGCCCGTCAACGTGGCCCCCTTCGAAGTCGTAGTGAGTGTCGTCAAACCGAAGGATGTCGAGTGCTTGGAGGCGGGCGAGCGCATCTACGAGGCACTTCAAGGCGCCGGCATCGATGTCATCCTCGATGATCGCGACGAGCGGCCGGGCGTGAAGTTCAAGGACGCCGATCTCGTGGGGATCCCCTACCGGGTGACGGTCGGGCCGAAGGGACTCGCCAACGGTGTCGTCGAGCTGAAGCGGCGGCGCGACGGTGAGGCCAAGGACATCGAGGTCGCCCACGCGAGCGTGGTGATCAGCGAGGCGGTGCTCGACGAGCGCAGCTGAGAGGCTCGTCATCCGGCTATCATGCCCGGATGACGGGTAGGGGCTCGATGCCCGATATGGATGCGCGAGTAGACGCCAGCTCGGGTCGCTGGCTGACCGTCGCCAACGGGCTGACGGCGGTGCGCCTCGCGCTGGCGCCGGCCTGCGCGTCGGCGCTCGTGGCAGGTCTGGTCGGACAGGCCTTCATCTTCTTCTGGCTCGCGGTGGCAACCGATCTCACGGACGGCCTCGTGGCGCGCCGGCGCGGTGAGGAATCCGCGCTCGGCGCACTGCTCGATCACAGCACCGACGCGCTATTCGTCAGCTTCGGGCTCGCTGCATTGGCGATGCGCGGCGAAGTGCCGGCGCTCTTGCCGCTCCTGGTCGTGCTCGCGTTCATCCAGTACGCGTTGGACTCGAGGGCGCTGGCCGGATATCCGCTGCGCACGAGCATGGTCGGCCGTCATAATGGGATTGCGTACTACGTGCTCTTGGGCACGCCGGTGGTGCGCGACACCCTCTCGCTCGGCTGGCCGAGTGCGACGTGGGTGGAGGCGATCGGCTGGCTGCTCGTCGCGACCACTCTGATCTCCATGGCGGACCGCGCCATCGCCTGGGTGGTCAACCGAAGAGCTCTCGATTCGCGCGGCGGAGGAAGATGAGACCGATGGCGGCATTGAAGAAGATGAAGAAGTTGTGCTGCACGAAGCCGAAGGCCGTCATCTCGCCCGCGTGACCCGGGAAGAGCACCACCCAGAGCGTAATGGCGACCGTGCGCATTGGACCCGGTGTCGCGGCGCCGAAGAAGATGACCGGCAGGTAGCCCAGCATCTCCATCAGGCCGACCTCGATGCCGAAGAGATCCAGCGCCACGGTGTAGACGAAGACGGCGGAGAGCAGTGCGGGTGAGCGCAGCAGGATCACCATCGCGTACTGAGAGGGTACGGCCTCGCGAAAGGCCTTGAAGATCGGGCGCTCGCGAAATGACGCACCCGCCGCGATCCTCGCCTGGAAGAGGAGCACCCAGAATACGAAGAAGCCCGCAGCCACCAGAGCAATGATGGGGATGAGGCCAAACTCTTCGGGTAGGCTCTCGCGCCGCAGCGCCCAGCCCACCGTCGCCCATCCGAGCAGGTAGTAGAACTCGCAGAACATGATGAAGAGCATGCTCGAGCCCACCTCCCAGCCCGGCACGTCGTTGCGCCTGTTCAGGTAGAGCGCCATGGCACCCTTGCCCACCTGCTCGTTGACGATGGAGAGGATGTAGCTGCTTCCGCGGATCGGCAGCATATCGGTGTAGCTGACCTTGGTGTTGAACCAGTTGATGACGCGCCAGACCACCAATGTGTCGATCAGGAAGAAGAAGATCGAATACGGGACCATCAGGGCGAGCCACCGAAGCCAGTCGACGCGGCCAAAGATACCGCCCAGGTAGGCGGCCAGGTCCATCTCTTCGCGCGCCGCAGCGCCGGATACCTTCGTGTAGAGGTACGCGAAGCAGATCACGGTGATCAGCCACGGAAGCGCCTTCTGCCAGAGCGGCGTGGGCGGACGCGCCGATTCCACTTCGGCGGCGTCGGGGATTGCGGGCGTGTCAGTCTCGCTCATGCGGCAGTGCGCTCCGGCCCGACGCAGAAGATCAGGGTCTCGTCGAGTGGTGTGAGGGTGAGGTCGAGGCGGTCGCAGGCGGCGGCCACGTCGACGCGATCATCGTGTTGCAGGATCTCGAACATCGCCGGCGTGATGGGTGGATTCTGGGCGACGCGTCCCAGCACCGCCGCGAAGAGGCGGCCGACCATGACAGGGATGGGCACGACGCGCGGCCCTTCGGCACCGATGAGCGCGGCGGCACGTTTCACCAGATCGCGGTGCGCGAGCTGCTCGGGCCCACCCAGATCGAGCGCAACCGACTCGCTCGACACGTCGCGCCCAGCGGCCAGGATCGCACTGACGACGTCGCGCGAGTCGATGGGCTGCTGGATGCTGGATCCACCGGCGACCAGCAAGGTCCACTTCGCACGCGCCTGCGCGCCGAGGGCCGCGGACGCATAGTCGTCCGGCCCGAGCACCATGGGGACGCGGAGCACTGTGACTGGCGTGCGCCCTCCCAGTAGGATCGCCTCGGCGCGCCCCTTCGAGGCCAGGCAGCAATTCGCAGAGTCGGGACGAGAGCCGAGGATGCTCAGGTAGACGATGCGTCGCGCACGGGTCTCGGCCGCCATCTCGGCCAGCACCCGGCAAGTGTCCTCGTGTGCGGCCTGGTACGTGGCGCCGCCGCCTTCCTTGATGATGCCAACGGTGTGGACGATGCTGTCGCAGCCCCTGGTGGCCTGGCGCAGCGAGTCCGCGCTCGTGTAGTCGCCGATCACGATCTCCGCCGCACTCGCTCCGGGCAGCGAGCGGACCTGCTCGGCCGCGCGCTCGGAGCGTACAAGAGCGCGAACCCGGCGGGCTTCTCCCTTGGACCCACCGGCGCAGAGCCCTTCGATCAGCGCTTGCCCGATATGGCCATTGGCCCCGGTGATCAGGATGCGCTGGGCGCCGTCCGACATGCCCTTAGACTAGCGGGCGGTTCGGCCGCGTCCTGTACCCTCTGTGGCCATGCGGCGAAGAGCACGCCGAGCGCTGCTTTCGGGCGCACTCGGACTGCTGGCCATGGCCAGCAGTCCGGCTGCGGCCGCCGGCCCGTTCCGCACGATCGGCGCGCGCGCGCCGCTGCCCGCCCAGGCGGCCGACGTGCCCTGGCCCACGTCGACCTGGCCAACAGCTTCGCCGCCGGAGGGCTTTGACGGCGCCGCCTTCCAGGAGGCAGTGGATCGCAGCTTCGCGCGCATCGGGCGTGGCGGACATGCAGATACGCGCGCCCTCGTCGTCGTGCATCGCGGTGCAATCGTGTACGAGCGCTACGCGGAAGGCTTCGGCTGCACGCTGGACTGAGCGCCTAGACGTTCAGCTGCAATCGCGCCGCCGGCGACATCATATCCATGCTCCACGGCGGCTCCCAGACCAGCTCGAGGCGCACTTCACGGACTCCTTCGACACCACGCGCCTTGGCCTCGATTTCTGGCGGCAGGATCTCGGCGGCTGGGCACATCGGCGTGGTGAGTGTCATGACGATGTGGACCGAGCTGTCGTCGGCGACATTCAACTCGTAGATCAACCCGAGCTCGTAGATGTCCACCGGGATCTCGGGATCGTAGACGGTCTTCATGGCCGCGATGACGTCGTACTCGATATCAGCGGCCGGCCTGGTCGGTGCCTGCGCGCCGGCGTCCGCAGAGCTCGCCTCGGGCACCGCCGCAGGATTTGTCTCACCTTCCGTGGAAGTCTCGATCTGTTCGTCGTCTCGTTCGGTCATTCGATTCATCCTGGCTACTCGGTCTTCGCCGTCGTGCCCCGGTTGCCGATCGCAGCGCGCAGTGTGTGCCACGCCAACGTTGCACACTTGACACGCATTGGGTACTCGCGCACGCCGGAGAAGACGGCCAGCTTGCCGTGCGATCCGATGTTCACGGGTGCGTCGGGCGCGCTCGTCACCAGCTCGTGGAAGCGACAAAAGTCCTCCTCGATCTCCGCGATTCGCCTGCCCTTCACGCGCTCGGTCATCAGTGACGCGGAGGCGGTCGAGATCGCGCATCCGGCGCCCTCGAAGGCCACATCGACGACCCGGTCGTCCTCCAGCTCGAGATAGACGGTGAGCTTGTCACCGCAGAGAGGGTTGTGGCCGTCGGCCTTGCGGTCGGCGTTCTCGAGCGCGCCGAAGTTTCTCGGCTTCTTGTTGTGGTCGAGAATCGTCGCCTGGTAGAGGTCGCGCAGCTCGTCCATCAGCGGAAGATCTCCAGCGTGTCCCGAACGGCTGCAGCCAGGACGTCCACCTCATCATGCGTGTTGTAGAGCGAGAACGAAGCGCGCACCGTGGCGGGCACGCCGAAGATCTCCATCAGGGGTTGTGCGCAGTGATGGCCGACCCGCACCGCGATGCCAGCCTGATCGAGCACGGTGCCGACGTCGTGGGCGTGCACGCCGTCGACCACGAAGGAGACCACCGCGGCCTTCTGGCGCGCGGTACCGATCAAACGCAGCCCTTCGATGGCGCCGAGGGCCTCGGTGGCGTGAACGAGGAGTGCGTGCTCGTGGGTCGCAATGCGATCGCGTCCGATCTCCTCCAGGTAGTGGATGGCTGGCGAGAGACCGATGGCGCCGGCGATGTCGGGTGTACCGGCCTCGAATTTATGTGGCACGGGTGCGTAGGTGGACTTCTCGAAGGTCACCGACTCGATCATCTCGCCACCGCCCAGGAAGGGCGGCATGGCGTCGAGGATCGGCAAGCGTCCGTAGAGGACGCCGATGCCGCTCGGTCCGAAGAGCTTGTGGCCCGAGAACGCGTAGAAGTCGCAGCCGAGGGCGGCGACGTCCACCTTCATATGGGGCACCGCCTGGGCGCCGTCCACCAGCACCGTGATACCGCGCTCCTTCGCGATTGCGATCATCTCAGCCAGTGGATTGATGGTGCCGAGCGCATTCGAGACGTGGGAGATTGCGACCAGCTTCGTGTGCTCTCCGAGCAGCGCCTCGAACTCGTCGAGCAGCACATCTCCGCGCTCATCGATCGGTGCTACGCGAAGAACTGTGCCCCGCCGTTCGCCGAGCATCTGCCAAGGGACGATGTTGGCGTGGTGTTCCATGGCGGTGATGACGATTTCGTCACCGGCGCCGAGGTTCTCCTCGCCCCAGGTCCGCGCCACGAGGTTGATGGCCTCCGTGGTGTTGCGTACGAAGACGATCTCGCGCGCATCCGCGGCGCCCAGGAAGCGCTGCACGACCTCGCGTGCTGCCTCGAAGCGCCTGGTCGCCTCGGCACTGAGCTGATAAATGCCGCGATGGATGTTCGCGTAGCCGCTTGTGTAGAAGTCCTGGATGGCGTCGAGGACTACCTGCGGCTTTTGGGCGCTGGCGGCAGTGTCCAGGAAGACGAGCGGCTTGCCGCGGATCTCGCGCTCTAGGATCGGGAAGTCTCGGCGGATCGCCTCGACGTCGAAGGGGCGCGAATCGCTCATGCGGAGCCCTCCCCGATCGTGGCGCGCAGCGCCTTGGCGACATGCGCTCGGCTCCAGGCTGCGATTGCGGGGTCCGGCAGTGCATCGCAGATCTCGTTCGCGAAGCCGCGCGTAAGCAGCACACGGGCATCGGACTCCGAGAGTCCGCGAGAGCGGAGATAGAAGAGGGCGTCCGCGTCGAGCTGTCCGATTGTCGCACCGTGGCTGCACTTCACGTCATTGGCGTAGATCTCGAGCTGCGGCTTGGTGTCGATCTCTGCACGATCCGTCAGCAGCAGATTCGGATTCGACTGGCG
>JAFDDH010000172.1 GCA_019310975.1 Deltaproteobacteria bacterium
TTCCGGTGGTCGACGTGGAGCGCATAGGGGGTCTCACTGCCCAGGGGAGCAATCGGAAGCGGCCAGATCTTGAACTCCCGGGTCTCGGTGTCGAGGCGCGCAATCAGCGACTCGGAGAAGCTCGGGATCCAGAGCTTTCCCTTGGAGTCGAAGCGCAACCGGCGCGGAGTCTCGAAGGGCGTGTCGATGATCTCGTACTCGAAGGTCTCGGGATCCAAGCGCCCGATGCGGTGCTCGTTGAGCTGGCTGAACCAGACACCACCATCGGGCGCGATGTCAATCCCGTAGGGGACGGGCATCTTGATTCCGTCGCCCTCGGCTGCCCCACCGCGTAGATCCACATAGCGGCCCAGCTTCAGGAGCAGGGGCATGCTGCGCAGGATGATCTCCTGTTGCCAGGAGCTCGAGGGCAGCCGGATGTGGCGCTGCTCGTTCGTCGCCGGATCGAACATTCCCACGTGGTTGGTCGCCGCCATCGTGTACCAGATGCGTCCCTTCTGATCGAAGCGCAGCGTATGCGGGTAGATGCCCGTCGCCACCTCGTGGATCTCGAAGCGCTCGGTTTCGGGATCGAAGCGGGCGAGCTGATTGCCCGCGGAGAGAGTGAGCCAGATCGAGCCGTCGGGGGCCGTCTGGAGAGAGTGGGGCGAGACATAGGAGTTGGAGGTCGAAGTCGGTCGCCGCCCATCGGCGAAGACGCCACCCGGTTCCAGGTCGCCGTGGGGCACGGTCCAGGATGTACGCTTGCCGCCTGGAACGCTGAGCTCGAGTTGGTGGAGGAAGTCCTGCGGGCCGTCGACCGAGTAGATGCTGCCGTCCGGATGCACCATCAGGTCGTGCTGGGTGGAAGCGGCCGTGCCGAGCTCCCACTCCTCGATGACGGCGCGCCGCACCTCTGCGGAAGGCGGCGGAAGCGGGCCGTTCGGACCATCGTCTGCCAGAAGCTTCGGGTAGGCGTTCTCGGGATCGTAGGCCGCGACGTAGGCTGCTGGAAGCTTGTCCCGCAGACTCTTGGTGATCATCGCGCCGCGCCTGCCCATGACGAGGATCAGCTTCTCCCAATCCTCCTCGCTGCGTTGGCGATGGGTCGCCCAGTTGCCCTGCTGGTGACAATAGGTGCACTGCTGCTTGAACTCCTGGCGCTCCCTGGCATCGTCCAGTCGCTCGAGCACAAGGCCGTACCAGTGGTTGGCAGGGAACTGCTCGACGACCTCGGCCGGATCGCTGATGCGCTCGATACTGAAATCGAGTGGCTGACGACCGGGGCTCTGGTCCTCGACGATCCCATCCCGCCAGCCCACCCGGCGTGCACGCACCGTGTAGCCCTCGTCGAAGTCGAGCTCCGGAGAGAGGTAGCGGCCCCGGTCATCGCTAAAGACCGTGATGCTGTGGCTCGGGTGGCCGTGGCTGAAGGTGAGCATGGCACCGGGCACGGGCTTCCCCTCTGAGCGGACATGCCCGAAGAAGACTGCTGAATCCACTCTGGCGGCGTCGACTTGTGCCGCGTAGGCGAGTAGACAGGTTAGTATCGAGATCCAGACTCGAGTCAATCGAAGCTCGAGCAGTGTGTTTCCGGCGGATCGCATCTCTCGACCTCAGGCGTCACCCGGGTATTGGCGCAGAGTAGCATTCGAGCGAGGAGGTGGACGATGACTGGAATGCGCCTCGTCGTGGCCTTGCTCTTCCTCCCGATTGGACTCGGCTGCTTTGCCCGCCGCCCCAAGCCCTTGGTCGAGCTCGTGCCCGCCACCGCGCAAGGTCCCAGCGACGGCACCGATGCGCTGAGAGTGCGGCTGCGTTTCGGCGCCGAGGCCGATCTGGACCTGCACGTCACCGACCCCAAGCAGGAGACTGTGTATTTTGGCAACAACCCTTCCCTGGGCGGTGGCGTCCTCGAACGGGATCTGCGCTGCGACGATCCGACACCACGAACCGAGGTGGTGACCTTCGCCGAACCTTCGCCGGGCCGGTACCGGGTAGGTGTGGATTTCATCGCGAAGTGTCGCCGGGTTCGCGGCCGCGTCCCCTACGAGGTCGAAGTCATGCGCGGGGAGATGCGCCGGAGCGTGGAGGGTGAGATCGCTTTCGGGCGCTTCCAGCACATCGTGTTGGAGTTCGATCTATGAAGCACACCCGTCCCATCCACGCCGACATCTCGCGGCCGGACGAAGGCCTTCGGCTGCCTCACTTGGGGCGCCAGTGATACTCCACATCTGGCTCGCTCTCGGGTGGCGGGCTCACGCCGAAGCGGACCGCCACGAACTCATGCTTGGCGTAGAAGCAGCGCGCCCGCTCGTTCTTCTGGTGGGTGTGAAGCTGCAACCCCTGCGGTGAGCGCCTCTTCGCCTCCCCGATCAGCCGCGCCCCAATGCCCGACCGCTGCCTCGCTGGATCGACATAGAGCCGATCGATATAGCTCCCCTCCATCGCCATATATCCGACGATCTCGGCGTCCACCTCCGCGACGAAGAGCTCACAGCGGGGCTCGATCCTGGCACGAAAGAACTCGGTGTCGTTCTCGATCGTATAGGTCTGCTCGAGCGGGATGAAGGTGTAGACGTCGCGCTTGCTCGCGTGCCAGATCTCGATGAGACGGGCCTGATCGGCGGCCGCGTAGGGCCGCACGCTCACCTCCAGCGGCGCGGCCCGCTCAGTCATCGACTTCGTGCGGCTGCGGGATGAGTCGATCGGTCTGCAGCATGGACACCCTCCAGCCTGCGTGGAATGCCCGCAGCCTACACAGGAACGAGGACGGCGTCAGATCGCCGCATGGCTGCACTGGTTCTCGATGGCGTGGATCTTGTCGTCGCGTGCGACCTCTGCCCACGCTCGGCGTTCCTGGCAGCGGGCGAAACACCGCGCCACTCACCTATCCTCGTGGGCACGTTCCTGGACGAAGGCTTGCGCGAGATCGGCCTCATCCCATAGCGTCTCGCGGCAGAGGAGTACGGTCCACATGAACAGGTCGAAGCAGATCCTGCTGTGGTTGATGGCCGCGTTCTACATCTACGCCGGCTTCAACCACCTCAACAATCCCGAGTTCTATCTCGCCATCATGCCACCGAACCTGCCGGAGGCCGAGTGGCTTAACGTGATATCGGGGCTGGCGGAGATCATTCTCGGCGTCTTCTTGCTCGAGCCTCGCACGCGGGTCCTCGCCGCCTGGGGGATCATCGCGCTGCTGATCGCGGTCTTCCCGGCCAATCTCTATGTGGCCACGGCAAACGTCGGTCTGCCCTCCGGCGAGCCGGGTACTGGCAACGCCGTCTTCAACTGGGTGCGCCTGCCCTTCCAGGCGCTCTTCATCGTGTGGGCGTGGTGGTACACCCGCCCCGACACCCCGGCCCAAGGCGACGCATGAGTGACCCAGGACGCGCAGAGGAGAAGTTCGAGGAGCGCCACGGCGCCGAACGCTGGCTTCTGCCCTATTTCGAAGACAGCGCGCTCCTGCCCGTCCTCCTGGTCGTACTTGCCCACGTGGCCGCCTTCGCGGCGGGAGCGATCCTGATGGCGGTGCGCGATCGGCTTCCGATCGGAATCCTGGGCACATTCCTGCTCGTGATCGGCAGCCTGATGGCCATCCGCTGGGAGTGGCGAATGCGGGGGGGATTCCGCGCCTTTACGTGGTCGATCCTCGGGACCTGGCTCACCAGTGGCGCGATGGCTTGGGCGGGGTGGCACTACGGCTTCTTCTAGACCAACGCACCCGCGAGTCGCCGTGCCGCACCGATTGGCTGCGCGACACCCCTTCGGCAGCCTACTACGCTCGAGGTGTGAACTCGTCGCCTGAGCCCGCCCACTCCGAGACAGGGCGCGTCACCGAGGGCGACTCGCTGCTCGATCGGGCGCGGCGTCACCCGATCGCGACGTCGACGCTCATCGCCAGCGGCCTGGTCGGTGCGGTGATCTGCGTCGTCTACCTGCCCGAGAGCATCTCGCTGGCACGGCGCGTCGTGGGAGGCCTGCTGGTGGGCGGCCTGTCGTGGCTATTGGTGATGATGGGGAGATTGCTCGACTAACCGAGCGGCTGGGCAGCGTTCTCGGACGAATGAGGATTCAACGCCCCGACTCGCTCGTCGGCGATGCGACGCGCCTCATCCTCTTCGCGGGCGATTGCATTGCGCAGGAACCACCATGCCCCGATGCCGATCACTATCAGCGGCAGGAAGGTCAGCAGCGCGGTGGCGACCACGAAGGCCTGCCGCGATGCCTCCTCCTGTCCGCCCATGCAGACCGAGCAGGCAGCTGCGATCCCGGGGCCGAGCAGCAGGGCTAGAGCGGCAAGCGATCCGAGCGCCCGCTTCGCGATCGACGCCATCACAGGTACACGACCCAGTAGAGGACCGGCCAGACACCGACCACGAAGAGCCAGAGCGTCTCGACGGCGCCGAAGAGGCTGTCGGTGAGAAAGCCCCGCTGCAGCCGCAAATTTGCGTAGCCGAGCAGCACCAGGGCACAGAGGGCGTGGATGGCGTGCATGCCCACGACCAGGTAGAAGTAGCTGCCCAGCGCGCTGGAGGTGAGCGTGAGCCCCTGCGCGATCAGACGCACCCACTCGTATCCTTGGAAGAGGACGAAGAACGCGCCGAGCCCGAGGGCAAACTGCATTGGGCGACGCATGCGTGCGCGCTCGCCCTGGTGGAAATGGCGGTGCGCCAGGATTAGCGCCGCACCGCTGGCCAGCAGCACCAGCGTGTTTACGGCCGTCGCCTCGACGGGGAGGCGTGGCTGGCCGGGCGGCGGCCACGCCGGCGCTGCGGCGCGCCCGATCACGAAGGCACTGATCAAGCCGGCAAAGAGCATGATCTCCGTCATCACGAAGACCAGCATCCCAAAGAGACCGTTCGGGATGGTGCCCGGACGCCGGCCCTCGCCAGCGGGCCCGAGCGGCTCTGTGCCTCGTATCGTCATTCCGGAGGCCACCTCTCAGTGATTCTCCGCGCCATGGTCGGCTTCTGGCGGCATGTACTGCCAGGATGCCGTCTTCTTCCAGTTGTCTCCCTCGGATTTGAAGACGTCGGGTGCGGATCCAGCGACGAAGAGCAGCATGAAGACCAGGCAGGTGACCATCAGATAGGTGATGAACTTCGGCGCCTCGCTGATGTGCATGAATTTCTTGGCGACCATATAGGCCTTCACCACCGCGATCCCGAAGGCCGTGATGAGCGTGACCGCCTGGATTCCGAGCATCGGGCCGAGCACGCTGAGCACCAGCAGGACAACCAGGATTGCCCAGATCTTGATGTAGTTGGAAGTTCCGTGTGCTTCTTCAGACATTGGGCAGCCCTACTTCGCGATGTACAGAAGTGGAAAGAGAAAGATCCAGACGATGTCGACGAAGTGCCAGTAGATACCGATCAGCTCCACGCGATGGAGCTCCAGCCCCTTGGCGGCGTCCCTGGCGACGATGGCCATGATGATGGCGCCCGCGATCACGTGCAGGGCGTGGATTCCGGCCGCCGTATAGTAGAAGGACCAGAAGGTACTGGCCGTGATCGTGAAGCCGTGGCTGATCTCCATGTTCCACTCCAAGGCCTTCACGGTCACGAAGGTCGCAGCACCGCCGATCGTGTAGTAGAGAAAGCGGGCCGCCTTCTTGCCATCGCCCTTCTCAGCCGCCTGGTGACCCAGCACCGCGAAGAGGCTGGAGGTGAGCAGCACCAGCGTATTGAAGGCGCCGATCCAGGTGTTGGTATTGGCCGCCTGTCCCGCCCAGGCGTCGTGGGAGAGTCGGTACATGATGTACGAGGACAGGAGCCCGCCGAAAATCACGATTTCTGAGGCCACTACCCACCAGACGGCCAAGAGGCCGGTGGGCAAGCCCGCTGTGCTGCGTGTCGTTGCTACAGGTCTCATGCGATCTTCGATGTCCTGTCTTCGGGATTCGAGTTGAAGGCCCGTGTCGACGGGCCGGGCCGACGCCCGGCCGTGGTTCAGACTGGCTCGTTCTGCGGCCAGTAGTCCTTGTCACGGCCCGGCACGCTGTACTCGTAGGGCCCGCGGTAGACGGTGGGCAACTCCGGCCAGTTTCCGTGGGGTGGCGGAGACTCGGTGGTCCACTCCAGGGTGTTGGAATTCCAGGGGTTCCTCTCCGCCTTCCTGCCCTTGAAGATGCTCTGGAAGAAGTTGTAGAGGAAGAGGATCTGGAAGCCGAGCATGACCAGCAGAGCCACGGTGGCGATGACCCTGAACTCCTGCATCCAGGGCAGCGAGAGATCCGGGAAGTTCGTGTAGTCGAAGACGCGCCGGTGCTGACCGCCCAGGCCCAGCACGAAAAGGGGGATGAAGATGAAATTGAACGGAATGATCGAGCCCCAGAAGTGGATCTTGCCCAGGTTCTCGTTCATATGCCGTCCGAACATCTTTGGGAACCAGAAGGTCACACCCGCCATCGTGCCGATGATCGCAATCGGATAGAAGGTGTAGTGGAAGTGGGCGAGCACGAAGTAGGTGTCGTGGAGGTAGATGTCGGAGCCACTTGCGCCGAGGAAGATACCCGTCACGCCGCCGATCAGGAACTCTCCAATGAAGGCCAGCGCCCATAACATCGGTGTGGTCAATCGGATCGAACCACCGTAGAGCGTCGCGATGTAGACGAACATCATCTCGGCAATCGGAATGGAGATGAGCAGCGTCGTGAGCGTGAAGACGTGCGCCATGCGGGGATCGATGCCCGCGATGAACTGGTGGTGAGCCCAGACCGTGAAGCTGAGTACGCCGGTGCCAATGGCCGTGTGGAGTACAGTCTTATAGGCGAAGAGCTTCTTGCGTGAAAAGACGGTGATGATCTCCGCCGTGATGCCTACCGCTGGTAGGAGCACCACGTAGACCTCTGGGTGTCCAAAGAACCAGAAGAGGTGCTGCCAGAGAATCGGATCTCCACCGCGATCTGGATCATAGAAGGCAGTCCCCAGAACCTGGTCGAAGAGCAGCATGATGGCGCCGGCAATCAGCGGCCCCACCGACACCATGAAGAGGATGCTCGCGATCACGATCATCCAGACCACCATCGGGATGTCGTAGAGCTTCATGCCCGGCGCGCGGGCGTTCATCGCCGTGGTGACAAAATTGATTCCGCCGAGCAGGAAGGCCACGAACTCGAGCGCCACCGCGATTAACCAGATCGACGATCCAAGCGGAGTGAGGCTGTACTCCGCTTTCGCAGAGAGTGGTGGATACGCGGTCCACGCTCCGCCAAAGCCGCCCCCCTGCACGAAGAACGAGCCGAGCAGAACGATCGCGCTCAGCAGGAATATCTGATACGAGAGACGATTGATCCTCGGAAAGACCATATCGTCGCAGCCGCACATCAGCGGAATCAGGAAGTTGCCGAAGGCCGCGATCAGAACGGGCATCGCGACCCAGAAGATCATGATGGTGCCGTGGTTCGTGACCAGCGAGTTGTAATTGGCTGGGGTCACGAGGCCATAGCCCGGGACATCGATACCCGGAAAGGCGAGCTGCATGCGAAACACGTAGGCCATGAAGCCGCCGATCAGTGCCATCGCCATGCCGGTGAACATGTACTGCATGGCGATCATCTTGTGATCGGTGGAGAAAATGTATTTGCTGGCGAAGCTCGGCTCTTCGTGGTGATGATCGTCGTGTGCCGGCGTGGCGTCGCTGGGAATCGACTCGGCCATATCTACTCCTCCACCGCCAGCTGCGGAGTGGCCAGCGCAGCCAGGGTCATGGGGGATTCACTGGCCATCCAGGCCGCATGCTTCTCCGCGCTCTCCACCTCGACGCGTGCCCGCATCAAGCCATGTCCGATGCCGCAGATCTCGGCGCATTGGACGTCGAACTCACCCTGCAGGGTGGGCTCGAACCATCCTGTGATGATGCGTCCTGGGATTGCATCCTGCTTGAGACGGAAGATGGGAACGGAGAAATTGTGCAGAACGTCCACTGCCTCGAGGTGGTAGTGGTACGTAATGCCCTCCTGCAGATGGAGCTCGTTCACCTTCACGATGTCGTCGGCGGTATCCAGCTTCCCGTCCGGTCCGGGGTGGACGAAGGTCCAAGCCCACTGCTGACCGATCACCCGCACCTGCTGCTGGGGCTCCGGCAGGTACTGCTTGACGTTGTACCAGACCCGGACGGCGCCGACGATGATGAAGATGTCACAGATCAGCACCAGGATGTGCGGGATCGTGATCCAGCGCTTTTGCTGCTTCTCCTCACCGGTGATGTACTCGGCGGCCTGACCCTCCTTCTCGCGAAATCGGAAGATCAGCCAGAAGAAGACGCCCTCGCTCAGCACGAACCAGAAGCCAACCAGGACGAAGATCAGCGTGAAGAGCGCATCGATGTCCGCCGCGTAGGTGGACCCGACGGGGACCATGGATTCGATCATTGGACTCTTATCCCGTGCGGCTA
>JAFDDH010000173.1 GCA_019310975.1 Deltaproteobacteria bacterium
GGGAATTTCAACAACGACAATCGCTCTCTGGGAGGCAACGTCGAGTACACCTACGCGCTGGCGCCGCGGATCGGAGTCGGTGCCAACGTCGTCGGTCGCTACCGGGACTTCCAGGATCGATTTCAGGTCATACGGGACGCAGTGGACAGTAATGACGAGCCCGTCTTCGGTGGCACCTTCTTCGTGCCGGGGACGACGACCGGCATCCTCAACTCGAACCTGATCATCTTCTCCGACCTCACGCCGACGTTCAAATTCCGCGTGAGCGGCGGGCCGTCCGGCGTCATCCTCCGGCAGCCAAGTTACAGCCTCACGGATGTCGAACCTCCTCCTGGTCGCCAGTGGACGGTGACCGAGACGCGCAGCGAGGAGCTGACCTATTTCGCGTCCGCGTCGCTCACCAAGCATCTGAGTCGCGGACGGGTCTCGGCCGATTGGATCCGCAACGAGGATGCCTCCTCGGGTGTCGGCAGCTCGACGCTGCTGAATCAGGTCAGCATGAGTGGAGTCTGGAATACCGATCAGTATTGGCGCTGGCGAGGCCTGGTGGGCTGGCGCAACCGCAAGCAGGAGCGGGAGCCCTTCGCGGGGAGCACCCTACCGACCTTGCAGAGAGAGTTCACCGAGGTCTGGCTGGACACCTCCTTCATTCGCACCATCAACGAGCGCGTCGATATCCGCTTTCGATTCCGCTACGAGCATCGACTCGAGGCCTTCGTCGATGGTGCTGATCGGCCCGAGACGTCGAGATTCATCGGTGCCGTAACCATCCGCTACGAATTCGAGCCATACCGACTCTAGCGCCATTTCGGAAAGTCAGATGTCATGAATGTTCAGCAGGGACCCCAGGTTTCGGATCTGGTCGGCATCGCGAGACGCCGGGGAAAGATGATGGCGATCGTCGCCGGTGTGACGATCCTGCTCGTCTACTGGCTCGCGATGGCGCTGCCGAACCAATATCGCTCGTATGCGGTGATCCTGGTCGAGCCTCAGACCGTCGACGACACGCTGATTCGGGCCGGTATTCGCGAGAGCGATCTAAAGGAGCGCCTCGGCATCATGACCTCCGAGATCCTGAGCCGCTCACGACTCTCCCGCCTGATCGACACGCTCAATCTCTATCCCGTGCAGTCCCAGTACATGCTGCGCCAGGAGGTCATCGACCTGATGCGCGCCCACGTCATCGTCGAGCCCGTCCTGAGCGAGCTGGAGGCCGACCAGCGCAATCGGAGGGAGCTGGAGTTCAACACTTTCAAGATCACCTTCCTCGATGAATCGGCCGAGACGGCGGCTCTCGTGGCCCAGAGCATCGCCAACGACTTCCTCGACGCGAACATCAAGGACCGCGTGGAGGTCTCGCAGCAGAGCCTCGACTTCATGCAGGATTCGATTCGGAGCCTCAGCATTCGGATCGTCGATGTCGAGGCCGCGATCAAGAAGGTCAAGGAAGAGAATTTCGGCCATCTGCCGGAGGACCTCGGCACGAACCAACGTCTCTTGCAGGTGATTCTCGGCCAGCTGCGCGACGCTTCACGCTCGCTCGATCTGTCCAGGAGCGACGCGGCGTTCTGGGCGAATCAGGTGATCGCCGCGGTGTCGATGTCCGCACCCAATGACAGCGCGAGCCCCGCATACCGAATGAAGATCCTGCAGACCGAGCTCGGTATGATGCTCTCGAGGGGGTATACCCAGAAGCACCCCGATGTCCTGCAGGTCCGGCACGAGCTCCAGCTCCTTCGTGGCCGCATGGAGGCGGGGGCCGAATCCGACGAAGAGCCGATGTCCTTCACTGTGCAGAACGCAAAGTCCGAACAGCGGCGCGCCGCGCTTCGCGCCCAATCAGGGATTGCCGAGATCAAGCGACTCTCTGCGCAGCTCGTGGACACGCAGGGTCGAATCGCGGCGACACCGGCGGCGGCCGAGCAGCTGGACGCGCTGGCACGCCAATACGATCAACTCAGCACATCCTTCCAGGAATTCGCCGCGAAGAGACAGCAGGCCGCCGTCCAGGCCAACCTCGAGCGCAAGCAGCTCGGTGAGCAGTTCCGCATCCTCGAGCCGGCCTTCCCGGCCACCCGACCGCGGTCGCCGAATCGGGTGATGATCCTGATCCTGGGGATGATGTTCGGGATCGGAATGGGCGTGGCCCTCGGGCTGGTGGTCGAGAGCATCGACTCCTCGGTCCACCAGAGCAGGGATCTCCAGGCGGCGACGAACGTTCCGGTGCTGGCTTCGATTCCCGCAATCCTGCTGGAGCCGGACCGCGCGGCACGGACCAGGAAGATCTTCCGCGAGGCGATCATCGCCGCCGTCTTCGTCGTCTTCTGTCTGAGTGGCGGGGCGGTCACCTACTTCTACGTCAATGGCTTCCCGTCGATCTTCTCGTCCAGCTCGGGGGGAGACGACGACGAGGAGACATCGCAGGCAGAGTCCGCTGAGCAGGCGCTCCTCGATCTCGACACGGAGGTGCGGGGCTAGGCGCCCCGGAGACCAGTCATGTATTGCGAGTACTACGGATTCCTTCGGCAGCCCTTCGAGATGACGCCCGATCCGTCCTTCCTCTACCTCGGGGAGGCGCATCGGGAGGGACTGGCGACGCTCGTCTACGGTGTCCAGTCGGGCAAGGGATTCGTGATGCTCACGGGCGAGGTGGGCACGGGCAAGACCACGCTTCTCCACGCCTTGCTCGGGCAGATGGACGCTCAGACGCGGACGGCGTTCATTTTCAATCCGCGCCTGGAACCGCTGGACTTCTTCCGTGTTCTATTCGAAGAGCTCGAGATCGAGCTGCCCCAACACCAGACGAAGGCGGAATATCTGCTCGGTCTCAACCAGTTCTTGATCTCGCGTCTCGAAAAGGACGAGAAAACGTTGCTCATCGTGGACGAGGCCCAGAATCTCTCGACCGAAATGCTCGAGGAGATCCGTCTGCTCTCGAACCTCGAGACGCCGCGCTCGAAGCTGATCCAGATCATGCTCGTGGGTCAGCCCGAGCTGAAGGAGATGCTGCGGCAGCCCGAGCTCCGCCAGTTGCGCCAGCGGATCTCTCTATGCCACCACCTCCGCCCCTTTGACAGCGAGGAGACGCGGGATTACGTCGAGGAGCGGCTGCGAAAATCTGGCTTCACCGGCACCAAGCTCTTCAGGCGCTCGGCTTGGCAGGAGCTCTTTCGGATCTCGGGGGGCACGCCACGTCTGATCAACAGCGTATGCGATAGCGCACTGCTCTTGGGATACGCGCGGCAGAAGACGGTCGTCGATGGCGACATGATCCGCGAGGTCGCCAGCGACCTGGACCTGGATCCGGACACACAGCCGGCGAGTCGGGAAGAGGGCGCCCCGCCGGCGCCGACGGAGAGCGAGAATCCTCGCGGACTGGGATTGACGCGATTGTTGGGCTTCTTCCGCTAGCGGAAGTCCCGAGGAGCGATTTGCGATGGCAAAGCACTACGAAGCGCTGCAGCGAGCCGAGGAGGAGCGTCGGCGCCGGGTCTCGGGAGAGCCGCCGGCGGTCAAGCCGGTTCAGTGGGACACCACGCCCGAGACGGCCCCCAAGCCGAAGACACGTCTCAGGGATCACCTGAAACGGACTCCGCGCCCGCGTCCCGTGGCCCCCTCGCGCATCCGGTCGCGCGAGCGCGCCGACGACGGTGCCAACGAGATGAACAAGCGGCGGATCTCGCTGCTGCAGCCGGATTCCTATGCGGCGGAGCAGTTTCGCACCCTGCGGGCCCGCATCGACTCGATTGCCACCGAACGGCCGATCAAGACGCTGGCCATCACGAGCGCCAATCCGGACGAGGGCAAGAGCACCGGGGCCATCAACCTGGCCGCCGTGACTTCCATGGGTGTCGGGCGCAAGGTGCTGCTAATCGACTGCGACCTGCGCAGACCGAAGGTACACACGAGTCTCGGAATCGAGCCCCGATCGGGACTGGGAGAGATCCTGCTGGGGCAGGCCCGCTTCGACGACGCGGTGGTCAAGGCGGATGGTCTCGACCTGGACGTGCTTCCGGTGCGCACGCCTCCGCCCAACCCTTCGGAGCTGCTCGCTTCGCCGGAGATGCGCGAGCTGCTCGACGAGGTGAAGGAGCGCTACGACCAGATCATTCTGGACACGCCGGCCTGTCTGGGTCTTCCGGATGCGAAGACGGTGACCGAGCTCTGCGATGGTATCATCCTCGTGGTACGCGCCGACGTGACGCCGCGCGTGGACATGGCAGCGGTGCTCGAAATTCTCGATCGGCGGCGCGTCCTGGGTACGTTGCTCAACGGCGCCGAGATTTCCCGGCAGCAATACGGATACTACTGATCGGCTGACAGTCCTCCTGGGCCCCCAGCTGGACACACGCGCGGCCAGGGCAGTACGGAAGGGGCTAGGCAGGCACAGTGGATGCAGTCGATCTGATCGGCCCGCTGGTGGTCGCGGCCGTGGCGGCTGCAGGCGCAACGCCAGTCGCCTCGCGCCTCGCCCTGGCGCTCGGCCTCGTGGACAGGCCGAATGATCGCAAGGTCAACGCGCGCGAGGGCATCCCCCTGCTCGGCGGCCTCGCGGTCGTGATCGGTTGTACCTGTGGCCTGGTCGCCTTCCACGTCGTCGACGGGGGTGCCGGCAGCTGGGATCGACGCATCGTGACCTTCGTCGTGGGGGGAGCAGCGCTCTTCCTGCTCGGCGCCTGGGACGATCGCTACTATTTGAACGCCTGGCAGAAGCTACCGGTCCAGGTGGGCGCGGCGGCACTGGCGATCTGGGCCGGCTTCACGATCGAGTTCTTCACGAATCCGTTGACGCTGACGACCCACGTGCTTCCCGTCTGGGTGAGCTGGCCGATCACTCTCTTCTGGATCGTGGGCGTGACGAACGCAATGAACTTCATCGACGGACTGGACGGTCTGTCGGCGGGGACCGGAGCCATCATTTCGGCCACCCTCGTGGTGATCTGCTGGCAGGCCGATCAGATGAGCGGTGTAGTGATCGGCGTAGCGCTGCTGGGCGCTCTGATCGGCTACCTGCCCTTCAACTTCCCGCCGGCGCGAATCTTCCTGGGTGACGCCGGTGCGCTCTTCATCGGCTACGCTCTCGCGCTCGTTTCGATTCAGGGCTACCGCAAGGCCGCCCTGATGACCTTCATTGTGCCTCTGCTCGCGCTAGCCATCCCACTCCTCGATGTAGCGCTCTCGATCGTGAGGCGGCTTCGGATGGGCCAGGGGATCTTCGACGCGGATCGAATGCATATGCACCACAGACTGCTCGAGAAGGAGGGGTCACAGCGGCGCGCCGTGCTCTGGCTCTATTTCCAGACGGCCTGCTTCAGCGTGATCGCGGTATCCTTCGCTCAGCTCGAGGGCTACTCGGCCTACATCTTTCTGGCGGCGGTGGTGATCCTCACCGTTCGATTGCTCCGGAACCTCGGTCTCTTCTCGATCAGCCTCGAGGAGTCCACCGTGGAAGGATCGCGGGACGCTGCGAAGGGGGAGAACACTTGAGTCGCAAATCCGCACTCATCACGGGCATTACCGGGCAGGACGGCTCCTATCTCGCCGAGCTCCTGCTCGAGAAGGGCTACGAGGTCCACGGGCTCGTGCGCCGCTCGAGCACCGAGACATTCGAACGCATCGCTCACCTCCAGGGTGATATCCAGCTCCACCACGCGGATCTGCTCGATCAGATCTCGCTCGTGATGGCGCTGCGCGAAGCGGCGCCCAGCGAGGTCTACAACCTTGCCGCACAGTCCTTCGTTCCCACATCCTGGGTCCAACCCTCGCTGACAGGCGAATTCACGGCGCTCGGTGTGACGAAGATGCTCGAGGCAATCCGCATGACGGATCCCGCGATCCGGTTCTACCAGGCTTCGAGCAGCGAGATGTTCGGCCGCGTGCGTCAGGTGCCGCAGAACGAGGAGACCGAGTTCTATCCGCGCAGCCCCTATGCGGTCGCGAAGCTCTACGGGCACTGGATCACCGTCAACTACCGCGAGAGCTATGACCTCTTCGCTGTCAGCGGCATCCTCTTCAACCACGAGTCGCCGCGCCGCGGGCGCGAGTTCGTAACCCGCAAGATCACCGAGTATGCGGCCCGCATCAAGCTGGGCCTGGAGGATGAGCTGCCGCTGGGCAACGTCGAGGCCATGCGAGACTGGGGCTACGCGAAGGAGTACGTCGAGGCGATGTGGCTGATGCTCCAGGCCGACGACCCCGTGGACTATGTGATTGGCACCGGCCAGCAAAACTCGGTTCGCCGATGCTACGAGATCGCCTTCGAGCACCTTGGGCTCGACCCGCAGGACTTCGTCAAGACCGACAAGCGCTTGCAGCGCCCGGCCGAGGTGGACACCCTGCTGGCGGATCCCGGCAAGGCCGAGCGCGACCTGGGCTGGCGGGCGGAGACCTGCTTCGAGGAGCTGATCCAGATCATGGTCGATTCCGATCTCGAGGCTCAGGAGCGGTCCAGCGGACGGCGATCGGGCGGGCCGGGCGGTCGCTAGGTTCGAGGTCGAGGCTTTCGGCCTGAACGCGGCATGATTCCGACATCGATCTTCCTGGAGCGAATAATGGAGCTCGCGTCGATATGAACGTCACGGTGATCGGTACTGGGTATGTGGGCCTCGTCACGGGTGCGTGCTTCTCGGAGTTCGGCGTGCAGGTCATCTGTGTGGACAGGCTTGCCGAGAAGATCGCCGCACTCAAGCGTGCCGAAATGCCGATCTACGAGCCCGGCCTCGAAGACCTCGTCCGGCGGAATGCGAGCGCGGGCCGGCTCGAGTTCACGACTGACGCGCGTGAGGCGATTCGCTCCGCATTGGTCATCTTCATCGCGGTCGGCACGCCACCGGCCAACGACGGCAGCACGGACCTGCGCCATGTCGAGGCCGTAGCGCGCGAGATCGGTCAGAACATGGACGGCTACAAGGTTGTCGTCACCAAGAGCACGGTTCCGGTGGGTACCTCCCACAAGGTACGGCTCTGGATCGAGGAGGAGCTCAAGGCGTCGGACAAGAAGGTGAACTTCAGTGTCGTCTCCAACCCGGAGTTTCTGCGGGAGGGGGCGGCGATCGGCGACTTCATGCGGCCGGATCGCGTGGTGATGGGCTCCGAGGATGGCGACGATCAGGCTATGGCCATCATGAAGGACCTCTACCGTCCGCTCTTTCTGAATGAGACGCCCTTCGTACTCACCAACCTGGTGACCTCCGAGCTCTCCAAATACGCTGCGAATGCCTTCCTGGCCACGAAGATCTCCTTCATCAACGAGATCTCCCTTCTCTGCGACAAGGTCGGTGGCGATGTGCAGGGCATCGCGCGCGCCATGGGGCTCGACAATCGAATCGGCAAGAAATTCCTTCATGCCGGTCCGGGCTACGGCGGATCGTGCTTTCCAAAGGACACGCTCTCCGCGGCCCACTTTGCCCGCGAGCAGGGCACGCGCTTCGAGATCGTCGAAGCGGCGATCAATGTCAACCAGCGACAGCGCAGCTACGCACTCGACAAGATCGTCGAGGCCTGTGACGGAGACGTTCAGGGCAAGTCCGTGGCCGTGCTCGGCCTCTCGTTCAAGCCCGAGACGGACGACGTACGCGAATCACCGGCCCTCGACATCATCGCAGGATTGCAGGAGCGGGGCGCACGCATCCAGGCCTTCGATCCCCAGGCCATGAGCCAGGCGAGCCGGCTCTTGCCCGATGTCGACCTCTGCAAGGACGCCTATGAGGCCTGCACGGGCGCGGACGTGCTGGTCATCATCACCGAGTGGAATCAGTTCCGAATGCTCGACTTCAACCGGATCAAGTCGCTGCTGAACGAGCCGCGTCTCGTCGATCTGCGCAATATCTACGAGAAAGCTGCGATGGTGAGTCAAGGCTTCGTGTACTGGAGTATTGGCAGGGCATGAGAGCACGCAGCAAGGCCCGCGTCCGTCGAGGTCCCCCACTGCACGCAGTGATTCTCGCAGGTGGTGCCGGTGAACGGTTCTGGCCCGTCTCGCGCCGGCATCGACCGAAGCCCTTCATGCGCGTGGTCGAGGGCAAGACACTGCTCGAGGCCACGCTCGAGCGTGCGCGTCGTTTCGTCGCTGCCGAGAACGTCTGGATCGTGTGCGGGCATGAGCACGCGCGTGCGATGCGTGCGGAGAGCGGGTTGCCCGCCAGCCGCATCCTGGTGGAGCCGCAGAGACGGAATACCGCCATGGCGGTGGCGTGGGCGGCGCATCGCATTGCCGCTGCCGATCCCGATGCCGTGATGGCCGTGCTCTCCGCCGACCATCACATTCCCGATGTCAAGGCCTTCGCGCGCGCCATGCGCACGGCCGCGGAGGATGCCGCGCATCGTGCCGGCGTGCTGATGACCGTAGGTGTGCGTCCCACCCGTCCAGAGACGGGTTATGGCTACATCCACGTGGGCGATAGCCCCGGTGAGGGCTGGTCAGACATCCGCAGAGTTCGGCGCTTCGTTGAGAAACCGGGCGCTGCCCGTGCGCGCCGATATCTGGCTCTCGGCGACTACCTATGGAACGCGGGCATCTTCGTCTGGTCGGCGCGCACTCTGCTCGATGAAATCGAGACGTGTGCACCCGATCTGCATCGCGCCCTCGCGCCGCTGCGCGCCAAACCCAAGGGCCGGAACGCCGAAGCCGTCAAGCGTGCCTACCGGCGAGCGCCCTCGTTGCCCATCGATGTCGCGGTCATGGAGCGCAGCCAGCGCGTGTGGACCATTCCCGCGGACTTCGCCTGGAGCGATGTGGGCACGTGGGCGTCGCTGGCCGAGGAACTCGGAGTGGGTCGGAAGCGGCGGGCTCGAGCAGCCACAGGCACTCGGCCCGCAGGGAGAAGGGGGCGTCGTTCCGCCGGGGATCGGTCTGCGGATGAGAATGGAAACCGCGTGCTGGATGGGGACGTCCTACTCGAGGCCTCGCACTCGAACCTGATCTGGGGCGGCGATCGCTTGATCGCTCTACTGGGTGTGGACGATTTGGCCGTCATCGATACCGATGACGTGATACTGGTCACAAAGCTCGAGCACAGTCCGGACGTTCGGAAATTCGTAGCTGCGCTGAAGGCTAAGAAGCGCGAGGATCTGACCTGAGGTGTCTCACGGCGGCGTCGGATCCATCCCGCCGTCTCGCCGCGATCACGCTCTCCGGAGGAAGTACACGCATGACCGATTCGCCGTCGCGAAAGAAGGAGGCACTCGAGTCGCTGCGGGCCATCCCGCTCTTCTCCTGCGTCAGTGACGAGGATCTGGAGGAGATCGCCCTGCATCTGATCGAGCGGCGATTTCCCAAACACAGCACGGTCGTCGAGGAGGGATTGCCGGGCGACTATATGTATGTGATTCGCGAGGGTCGCGTGAAGGTGACGAAGGCCTCGGACGACGGTCGCGAGAAGATCATGAACTTCCTCGACGAGGGGTCCTTCTTCGGCGATATGGCGCTGCTTACGGGGGAGGTCCGCTCGGCGAGTGTGAAGACCCTCGAGGAGTCGCGTCTGCTGGCGCTCTCACGCCGCGACTTCATCGACCTGCTGCGGCAGAGCCCGGACCTCGCCCTCGGCGTGATCGAGGAGCTCACCAAGCGTCTGCGCGAGACCAACGAACAGGCCAGCTCGCTCTCCTTCCAAGGAGTGAAGGAGCGCACCCGCGGTCTCTTCCAGCGCATCGCCCAGGTGGATGTGACCTACGGGGGTCGCAAGCTGACGCCACCTCTGACCCATCAGCAGATCGCGGACATGATCGGCACCTCGCGCGAGACTGTCACTCGAGCCGTCAAGCAGCTCAAGGAAGACGGCTGGCTCGACCAGGCCGGCAAGCGCTATGTAGTCCCCAACGACGTGTAGCGAGAGCGATCCGTGCGGCTCGCGACGCGTCGTAGGGCACGGCGCGAGCCCGACCTACAGACGGCCGTGCCGTCCACCGATGTCGTCAGGGTGCAGGTCTCGAGCCCCGAATACGCGTGCCTCCTGCTGGATGCCCTGAGCTGCGGCGTGGTGGCCATCGACGAGGCGGGTCGGTTGTGTGCCGTCAACCCCGATGCACGCCGCATCCTCGGTTGTCCCGTCGGCGAAGGATCCGCCTTGCTGGGCGAGGACTGCCGGGTGGCTCTCTCCGCGCAGCCTGCCGTCGTCGAGCTCTTGCTCGAGGCATTGGATGGTGCCACCCACCACTCGCGTGCGGAGCTGGTCCTGGGTGAGGAGGGGCCCGGTCGCACCGTCGGCTTCAGCCTCGCCCCGGTGCGTGACGACTGGGGGTTGATTCGAGGCGCCGCGCTCTTCTTCCGCGACCTCTCGGCCATCGAGCGCATGAACGAGCGCGCGCGCATGGGCGATCGCCTGGCGGCATTGGGCGAGATGGCCGCGCGCATGGCGCACGAGATCCGCAACCCGCTGGCGGGCATGAAGGTCATGGCCGAGCTGCTCGAGCGCCGATTGGACGGCCACGACGACGAGCTCTCCTTGCTGGCAGAGTTGCGAACCGAGCTGAACGCGGTGGATCGCGTGGTGGCCGAGGGCCTGGAATTCGTGCGCGGCTCGTCTCCGGTCTTCCAGCCGGTGCATCCCCTCGACCTCGTGGATCGTTCTCTGCGCCGCGCGCTGGCGCGCGTGCCCTTTCAAGGCTCCGTCGAGTGCGACTTCGAGGATGGACTCCCCGCGATCTCGGCCGATCCCGATCAGCTGGTGGCAGTCTTGACGAACCTGATCGTGAACGCCCTCGAGGCAATGGATCCTGGGGCGGGACCGGCCGCACAGCGTCTCTTCTTGCGCGTGGCCGCTCGCGAAGCCGATCCCGTCCAACGCCCCTACCGGGTGCGGGGTGGCGATGCCGATCACTCGTCCGCGCCGATCCCGGGCGAGGGCGCGGGGCGCGAGCTACTGATCAGCGTCGGCGACACGGGGCCCGGCGTGTCGGCCGAGCTGCGCGAGCGTGTCTTCTATCCCTTCTTCACGACCAAGCCGACGGGCTCGGGTGTGGGGCTCTCTACCGCGCAGCGTCTGGTCACGGATCACGGTGGTCGCATCGAGCTGGACGCCTCGACGGCGGCCGGTGCGGTCTTTCACGTGCGTCTCCCACTCGTCGAAGCAGAGGAGAAGTCGACGGCCCCGGGCGAAGGGTCGGGAGCGGCTTCGTGAGCGTCGGCGAAGGCGACGTCCGGATCCTCGTCGTCGAGGACAACCACGCCCTACGGCGTGGAATCAGCATCGCGCTCGGCGAACGCTTTGGCGAAGTGCACGAGGAGAGCGACGGCGAGGCAGCGCTTGCGCATCTTGCCGACACCAAGTCGCCCACCTACCACGTGGTGATCACCGACCTGCGGCTACCGGGTGTGGACGGGCTCGCGGTGCTGCGCGCGGTTCTCGAACGCGACGTAAACAGCTCGGTAATCCTGATGACTGCGTATGGCAGTGTCGAGGCCGCGGTCGAGGCGATGCGGCTCGGTGCATACGATTTCGTGCAGAAGCCCTTCGAGCTCGACTACCTCGAGCTACGCGTCGCACGCGCAATCGAGCGCGCCGAGGGGATGGTGAGGGTGGACGAAGCGCCCAGGCCCCCGCCGCCGCCGCCGGGCCGTCTGGTTGCCGAGAGCGCGGCCATGCGCGAAGCCGTGGACCTCGCGCGCCGGGTGGCGGATACGCGCTCGACGGTGCTGATTACCGGGGAGACGGGCACGGGCAAGGAAGTCATTGCGGGACTGATCCACGACTGCTCGAGCCGCGCCCAGCAGAGCTTCGTCAAGGTCAATTGTGCGGCCCTGCCCGAGACGTTGCTCGAGAGTGAGCTCTTCGGACACGAACGCGGCGCCTTCACGGGCGCGGACCGTCGCCGCGTGGGCCGCTTCGAGCAGGCCAGCGGTGGAACGCTCTTCCTGGACGAGATCGGCGACATCACGCTGCCAACTCAGGCGAAGCTGCTGCGCGTGCTGCAGGATCAGGAATTTCACCGGCTGGGGGGCACGCACCCGTTGCGCACGGATGCGCGCATCATCGCCGCCACGAACCGCGACCTCGACGAGGCGCGTCGCACCGGCGCATTTCGCGAGGATCTGTATTTTCGGCTCGATGTGATCGGCATCCATCTGCCACCGCTGCGCGAGCGGCCCGAGGATCTAATGGCTCTCGCCGATCGGTTGCTCGACGATCTCGCCATCGAGCTCGATCGAAATGTGAGCGGCGCGACGCCGGCCGCCCTGGCGCGTATTCGCTCCTATGCCTGGCCGGGCAATGTGCGAGAGCTGCGAAATGTGCTCGAGCGGGCAGTGTTGACGGGCACGGGCGATCGCGTCGACGCTCCCGATCTGGCGCTCGCCAGTAGCTCTGCGGCGGCCGCGGCTGCCGGTGGGCGATCGAATTGGCCGCCCGAGGGTGTTTCACTGCGCGACGTCGAGCGCGACGTCGTGGTGGCCGCGCTGCGGCGCACCGGCTGGGTTCAGAAAGATGCGGCAAAGATCCTGGGCGTGTCGCGTCGCAAGCTGAACTATATGATCCAGAAGATGGGTCTCACACATCCCACCTGGCGTCGTAATCGTGGTCCGTCATCCGACCTTTAGCAGAACGAGCCTCGGGCAAAGACCTGTGCGCAACGCATGCGCAGCATGCCGGCCGCTGCGCTGATTGCGCGGTGCGTGGAACCCAGGGCTGCCGGGCGGTGTTGCAGCGTTTCGAGTAGTGGAATTTGCCCGCCGGATAGGGCAGGCTTCCACCCCCCTGGACAGCCCGGTGGATGCCTCTCCGCCGCGCCCCATTCGAGGTTGGATGATGGCTCTCGCAACACGCCCAATTGGCAAATCTCTGGCCCTGGCCTGCCTTCTCGCCACCGTCGTCGGCCTGTCGGCGTGCATGGACGACGCGGAAAAGATCAGCGGCTTCATGGAGCGTGGCAACGCATACAAGGACGCGGAGCAGTACGAAGAGGCGATCATCGAGTACCGCAACGTCCTGCAGCTCGACCCGAATTTCTCCGACGCCCACGGCAAGCTGGCCGAGGTGTATATGCGGACGCGCCGCTACAGGGAGGGGTACTGGGAGCTCAGCGAAACCGTTCGACTGGATGAGAAGAACATCGAAGCTCGCCTCGCCTATGCGACGGTTTCCCTGGCCGCGAATCGCCACGAGGAGGTGTACGAGCAGAGCAACGCCATCATCGAGATCGATCCCGAGAATGCTCCCGCCTTCCTGCTGCGCGGTCAGGCGCTCGTCAGCCTGAAGCGGATGGACGAAGTCGAGGCGGACCTGCTCCGCGCCGTCGAGCTGATGCCCGAGGACCCCTCCTATCTCACCGTCCTGGCGGCCTATTACAACCAGGTCGGGCAGATCGAGGACGCCGAGAAGCGCCTGCTCGAGGCGGTGGAATTGGGTGCCCAGCCGCTGGTCCACACCATGCTGGGGCGGATCTACATGGGCCAAGAGCGTTACGACGAGGCTGAACAGGCGTTCAAGCAGGCGATTTCCAGCGCTTCCGTGCGCGATGAGGAGGGCACGCAGTCGCCGGAGCTCGCACAGGGCTATCAGAACCTGGCCACCTACTACATTCAGCGTGAGCGCGAAGAGGAAGGCATCGCCACGATGGAGCGGGGCATCGAGGCGGTCGATGAGAAATTGGAGCTCACCCAGCTCCTCTCCCGCTACTACCGCTCCCAGGGCGACGTGGAGAAGGCCAACCAGATTCTCGAGGAAGCGACCCAGCTCGACCCCAGCGATCCGGAGCCCTTTCTGGTGGTCTCGAATCTGCGCGGCCGGGCAGGTGATCTCAAGGGGGCCTTCGAGGCCGCCGAGCAGGCGTTGGCCGCCGACCCCGAATTCCCTCAGGCCAGGCTTCGGGTGGCGGAGCTGCTGATTGACGTCGGCGTACGCGAGAAGGACCAGGCCAAGGTCGAGGCAGGCCGACAGGACGTCGAGAAGGTCCTGGCCAAGGATCCCACGAACCCGGATGCGCTCTTCGTGCGCGCCAAGTTCTACATCGCCAGCGACGAGCTCGACGCCGGCATCGAGGATCTGCGCAATGCCATCGACGTGCGGCCCGAGTGGGCCCAGGCCCACTTCGTGCTCGGTTCGGCGCTGCTGCTCAAGGGCGAGGCTCAGCGCGCAAGGGCGGAGCTGGCGCGCTCGGTGGAGCTGCAGCCGGGTCTGACCGAAGCGCGCAAGCTGCTCATCAAGATCCACTCGGATCTCGGCGAGCACGAGTATGCGATCGAGAACGGTCGCCGCTACCTGAGCCTGGAGCCGGACGACGACGGCACGCGAATCCTGGTCGCGCAGTCGATGGTGCGTCTGGGCAAGTTGTCCGAGGCCGCCGAGATGCTCGACGGCATTCCCGAGGAGCGCCGCGGTGTCGATGCCCACTATGCGCTCGGGCGTCTGGGCATCGCGCAGGGCGACGTCGCCGGCGCCCGCGCCGAATTGGTCAAGGCCGACGCAGAGCGACCGGACAACCCCAAGATCCTGTCCTCGTTGCTCAGCCTGGATCGCGCCGAGGACAAGCTCGGCGAATCCATCCGGCGCATCAACGACGCCGTGGAGCGCAATCCCGACAATGCGGCGCTCTGGGAGCTCAAGGGGACCGCCGCTCTCGTGAACGGCGACGTGGAGGGAGCCGAGACGGCCCTCGAGAAGGCGATCGAGCTCGATCCCGGGGCGATGAGCGCTTACGGCCAGCTGTCCAGGATCTATGCGGGAACCGGCCGGATGGATGAAACCATCGCTCTCTACGAGAATGTGCTGAAGCTGCAGCCTGAGAATCCCGTCGCACACCACTTTCTCGCGGTTCTCTACGAGATGACCGGCCGACAGGATGAAGCCGTCGAGCACTACGAGCTGGCGCTCGA
This sequence comes from Deltaproteobacteria bacterium, assembly GCA_019310975.1. Taxonomy (GTDB): domain Bacteria; phylum Myxococcota_A; class UBA9160; order UBA9160; family UBA4427; genus JAFDDH01. The sequence continues at coordinate 14,807 of JAFDDH010000173.1, forward strand.
GTACGACCCGTCGAACGGCGAGACGAAGAACAATCTTGCCTACGTGCTCGCCGAGAGCGGTGGCGACCTGGACCGCGCGCTCAAGCTCGCCCAGGAGGCGAAGGCGGCGATGCCCGACAGCCCCAGCGCGGCGGACACGCTCGGTTGGGTGCTCTACAAGCGCGGAGTCTCGTCGGCCGCAGTCGGCTACCTGCGCGAGTCCGTGCAGCTGGCCGGGCCCAACGACCCGGCCCTCGGCGAGATCCGCACCCATCTCGCGCTCGCCTACGAGGCCAGCGGCGACCGCGACAAGGCCATCGCGACGCTCGAGGCGGCGCTCTCGGATCTCGATAAGAGGAAGGCGAGCGGGAACCTGAACGAGGACCCGCCCTGGGCCGAGAACGCGCGTGCCAGCGTCGAGCGGCTCAAGAGCGCCGGCTGAGCCGAGTCCGAAGCCTCGATCGAGTCGCCGAGATCACCAAAAGCGGCGACCCCCGCGGGGTCGCCACTTCTCTTGGGTCCTTTGGTCAAGCCGGGCCGCCCGCTCGCCGATGTATTTCCCGATCTCTTGCGCGCGGTTCGCGCATCGGGCGTCGATCCCGGTGGTGCCGCGTTGCCAGTGGAGGGATGGAATGAGGTCCTGCACGCTCCGATTTGCTGCGATTTCGCTCGTGCTGCTGTCTCCGGGCGCTCTGGCTGCGGAGGGCGAGGTCGCCCCTGCGCCGGCGGCGACCGAGGCGGCGGCTGCGCCTGCGCCCGTGGATCCGCTGGTGCCGGCCCCCGAGCCCATGAGTCCGGCCGGGGATCCCGCGCCGGAGGCCAACTCCGCGATGGATTCGGCTGCGGTCGAGGAAACCGACGCCGCGGCGACCGATGCGCCGCCCGCCGAGGTCCCGATGGTGGACACGGTGCAGGCTGATGCTGGCGAAGCCGGGGGCGCTGAAGACGTGGCCGCCGAGGTCGCTCCCGCCGAGGTCGCTCCGACCCTGGAGGCGCCGACAGCCGCCCCGTCCGAGCAATTGGCTGCCGACGACGTGGCGTGGGACGAATTCGAGGCGCCTGCCGCCGAGAGCGAGACGGCGCCCGCCGACGAGCCCCCGGCCGCACCCGCACCGGAGCCAGTGGCGGAGACCAAGCACCCCGTGCTGGGTCCGATGGCGGTGGATCCGGAGGGTCGAGAGGGCCGCATCCACACCGTGGTCCGGGGCGATACGCTCTGGGACATCTCCGAGGCCTACCTCGGCACGCCCTGGGTCTGGCCATCGGTCTGGACCGATAACGACGACATCGAGGATCCGCACGTCATCAAGCCGGATGACCACATCTGGATCACTTCGGGTGAGATGCGCATCGTCAGCAAGAACGAGGCCGACAGCATGATCGCCGCCCAGCGCGACCTCGCCCAGACCGGGGGCGCCGACGGCGAGGCGTGGCAATCGATCGCGACGGACACCGAGCTCGAGCCGGCTGAGCTGATCGAGGGTCCGGAAGACACCGAGGGGCTTGCCGGCGATGAGTCGCCGGCCGCGCTGGACCCGCTCTCGGTGGCCATGCCACTCGAGACTGCGTCCGACGGTGACCTCGGCATCACGGTTCACGTCGCGGAGCTCGAGGCCATGGGCTTCGTGACCACGAGCGACATCGAGGCTGCGACCAGCATCGTCGATAGCCCCAGCCCGCGTACCTGGCTGGTGGACGGCGATGTCGTCGACCTCGGGATTGGCGAGGGCTACGTCGAGGAGGGAGACGAGTTCACCGTCTTTCGCAACTACGTGCCGGTCTACGACA
>JAFDDH010000412.1 GCA_019310975.1 Deltaproteobacteria bacterium
GAGCTCCAGGTTGCAATTTCCCGCGCCACGCCCGATGCCGTTGATGGTGGCGTCGAGAAGGTTGACGTCATCGATGATCGCCTGCTGGGTGTTGGAGAACGCGAGCTGCTGGTTGTTGTGTCCGTGAAATCCCAGCTCCTTGTTGGGCGCGTGTTTCCTGTAGAGCTCCACGTAGCCGGTGATCTGCTCCGAGTAGAGCGAGCCGTAGCTATCCACCAGGTAGAGGAAGTCCAGCTCGGAGACCTCGTTGATCTCCTGCAGCCCTTCCACCAATTCGCTCTCGATCGCGGCCGAGGGCGCCATGACGTTGAGCGTGGTTTCGTAACCCAATGACTTGCAGCGCTTGACCAGATCCACGCCCTTGTCGATGTCGCCGACGTAGCAGGCGACGCGGATCATGTCGAAGGGGGACTGATCGATCTCCTTGAGCAGGGAGATGTCGATGCGGCCCACGTCGTACATCACGGCAATCTTGGGCGGGTTCTCGCATTCGTGCGAGTCGATGACCTGCTGAACCACGTCGTCGTCGCAGAAGTTCCATTTGCCCCAGACGTCGCGGGGATACGCCTCACTCTCGACGAGCTTCTTGCCGAATTCGAAGTAGTCGACTCCGGCGTCGCAGGCCGCCGCATAAACGGCCTCCACGAACTTGTCGGTGAACTGGTAGTTGTTGATCAGACCACCGTCACGAATCGTGCAGTCCAGGACCTTGATCTTCTCGCGATACATGCGACTTGCTCCAGAGCTGAGGGGAATATGATCCTGCAACAAAGCGCCGGAATTGCAAATTCACCGCTACCAGCCGGGCATGGGATGTCCGAGCAGCATTTCTACGAGGTCCGACAAGTACGCGTCCGACAAGCAGGCCCCAAGAGCCCCGAGGGGGGGCGCGTCGGCGTGGCGCTGCCGACGGCTGGGTCGTCGCGGGCGTGCCGCCGGTCTGGCTCGTGATCGACTCCGTCAGGTTCTGACGAAGAGCCGATTCTCTCCACTGCTGGGTAACCCGGGATGAGTCTCCCGAATTCGTGCCGCAACGCTCTCCGCCTCGAGCCGCCCTCTCATGTGTCCGACGTAGGCATCGTCCACCAGGAGCTTGTTGCCGGGCTTGGAGGTCGATAGCCACCAACTCAGATCATGCTGAAAGACATCTTCAGCGTGCCCGCCGACGATGTGGACCAGATCGAAATCCTTGGCTTTCCAGCCTCTGATGCGACGCAGAATGGATTTCGAATCCCCCCAACGGAACTCGATGCGCCCGGGGAAGCGCGCGGCGAGGAGCTCTGCGCACGGCTTCGAGTACTTGTGGTCGGCAAGGTCGACCACCTGGAGCCTGAGCTCCGGGTTTTCCAAGAGCGCGATCGCGGCGCTGTGCCCCGCCGCGAACCCAATCTCTAGATAGGCCCGCACGCCGCAGACGGCACGCCGCAGGAACTCGCGCTTCCAGCTGCGGCGTGGATCCGGCGGCGTCAAGGGCCCAGTGCCGGCCCCGTGCATATGGCAGTAGCTGCCCTCGAGAGGTTCTCCGGCCTGCTCCACCACGGCGTTCAGTGCGTGGATCACCTTCAGATCGCGAGCGGTCCATTCCTCTTCGCAGTAGGCGGGCTCGGGGTGGGCCTCCGGCAATCCGACCAGGTTGAATCGACGTGATACCCCATTGCGATCACGCGCGGCCGACTTGGCCAGACGTCCCTGGGGGCCGGAATGCTTGCCCCGGATGAACCAATCGTTGGGCTCTCTCCAGTCGGCATCGAGATGGTGGATGTCGATGCCCGTGGCCCAGCTGGCAGCGTCGAAACCAAGCTGGTCGCGGCGACTTCCGTGCAGGATCGATTGCCACCATCGCTGGTTGAAGAGCCGCATCCTCGGATCCGCCAGATCCCGGATGACCAAACACGTTACCGACAGCGTAAGTTCATCCCGGAACCCCAAGGACTCGAGCTTCTCCATGTGTCTCTGCACGCGCCAACCATCGTCGAGCTCTCGCTCGGTGACCTCCCGGGCCTCTTCCTTGACGGTCTGTCTGTCGAGGTGAGGCAGTGTGGCAATGGGCGAGCTCCCGGCGAGCTCCCGGATCCGGTCCGAGTCGATTCGAATCTCATCCAGGTTCCCATCGACCCAGACCGAGATGGCGTCTGGCGGGGCAAAGAGGTGCGGATGAGTCTTGACGTAGCCCGAGGTCAGCTTGTTGTCCTGCCAGTAGCGGTGGATCAGAACCGGCTTCCAGGGACTCTCGCGCGGGGCTTTGTCCGAAACGAGAATGAACTCCACATCCGGAGATGCATCGGACACGCTCGGAGGCGCGTCGTAGTCTCCGATGATCGCCGAGTACACGAGAACCGGCCGCCTGCTCATGCGGCATATCCTAATGTGGGTAGGCGCGCCCATCCAGCCGCGTGCGGTGCCACATCGGTCATCATGGGACCCATGCGCTGGCCGCCGATGCGATAACGGCACACCTCGAACCCGGCTTTTCCCGTGAAGCGCGCACTAGCTGGTGTCGCGATGGTGTATTCTGCCTCGTGTTGTTGAGTGGAGCCCCAGGAGTTTCGGTAGGGGGAATCATGCCGATGATCTCGAATCGTTGTTGCGCCGCACTGGTCTTGTCGAGCAGCCTCTTGCTGTCCAGTGGTCTTGCGATGGCTCTAGACCGTGATGGTGATGGGTTTTCCGATCTCGACGACAACTGTCTGGAGGTTGCGAATCCGGCGCAGATCGATGTGGAATTCGACG
>JAFDDH010000413.1 GCA_019310975.1 Deltaproteobacteria bacterium
TTCGCTGGAAGTCAGCTCGTTCGGCGGCGTACCGTAGACCCTGCGTGTCCCGTCGGAATCCGGGTACTCGAGCCCGTGACCATTCGGAATCGTGATGTGGCCCTCTCGGAGCGTATCGTTCACTTCGACCACGGCTTCGGCGCTGCCGCGCTTGGTCGAGACGCGAACGCGACCGCCCGTTTCGACTCCGAGACGTACCGCGTCTGCGGGACTCATACGCAGCGCGCCGTCCGCATCCTTGCGTCGCCAACCCGGGTCGCGGAAGATCGTGTTCGCCGTGCTAGTGCGGCGTTCTCCCGCTGCCAGGATGAAGGGGTAGTCGTCCGTCGGGCGAGGCGGTGCCTCATCGATCAGGTCGGCGAGTTCTTGAACGAGCTCGGGAATGACGAGTTCGATCCGCCCATCGTCGGTATGGATGCGCTCCATCGTGACTTCGTAGGGGTCCGACGTGATGATGACGCCATTCGTGTTGTCGAGGATCGCGCGGAAGAGTGCATTCCCGAGCTCGGCGCCCTCCCCTTCGAATCCCGCTCGACGCACGGAGTCCGGCTGCTCCGCGGCCAGCGACTGAGCCGCACCCCAGATCAGCGCTGCGCCCTCGAGCCCCTCACCCAGCGAACGGCCGAGGGTCTCGTAGAGGACGACGGGCATGATCGCTGCCAGCTTTGGCTCGTTAGCCATCGCCTGCACGAACGCGAGACCGAATTTCTCGATGCTTTCATTGGCTGCCTCGCGCAGTGTTGCGAGGTCCTCATCCTCGAAGGCGCCGAGCGCGCGGCACAAGCGGCTGTGGATCTCCGGTTCGGTCAGCGTCCCTTCGGCAATGGGAAAGAGCGGCTGCCGCAGCAGGAACGTGTTGTCCGGAAATCCGCCGCCGAAGAAGGTGGTCTCCACCTTTTCGTATTGTGAGGCGGCCGGCAGGATATAATCTGCGTGCTGCGCCGTCTCGGTCATGGCGACATCGATCACGACCACGCATTCGAGCGCATCGAGCGCCTCTCTCATGCGCGGGCTGTCGGCCAGCGAGTGCACCGGATTGCCACTTTCGATGAACATCGCACGGAAGCGATCGGGATGATCGGTCAGGATCTCGTCGGGAATCGCGTTACAAGGAATCAGGCCCGTAATGATCTTGTGGCCACCGACCGGTGACTTCCGATTGTCCTTCCCGCCCCCGATGAGCTTGCCGATGTGGGTGCCGAGATTCATCGTCCCGGCACGACCGAAATTCCCGGTGAGCGCGTAGAGGAGCTTCTCCAGATACGAGTTGAGGGTACTGTGCGGCGCCATCTCGATCCCGAGATCCTCGACGATGGCGACGCTCGGAGCGCCGCCAATCAAAGTCACAGCCTCGCGGACCAGCTCTTCCGAAACCCCGGCCCGTTCGCAGTAGTCGGCGACCGGCACCGTAGCGAGCACGTCGAAGAGGGCCTGGCCGTCCGAGGTGTGTGCCGCGAGGAAATCCTGATCCAGCATTCCCTCCTCGACCACCACCCTCAGCATCGCGGCCAGCACGAACGCATCCGTACCGGGGATCACCTGAAGGAAGACGTCGGCCAGGTCCGCAGTCTCGGTGCGTCGCGGGTCGACGACGATCATGTGTCGGTTCGGATCCTTCGCGATCGCCCGAAGGATTGGACGCGCACGCTCGAAGCCGTGGGACTGCCAAGGGTTCTTGCCGATGAAGACCGCGACCTGCGCATGCTCGAAATCCGGCTCCGGACGCCCACCAAACATCTGTCTTTCGACCCAGAATTCGCCCGTCTTCTCCTGGGCAAGCGCGTTCGACGAATGACGCATCTCGAGGGCGCGACGGGTGGCCGACGAGTAGGCACCACCGAGGTGATTCCCCTGACCCCCGCCGCCGTAGTAGAGGATCTTCGAGCCGCCGTGCGTGTCGCGGATCTGCGCGAGCTTACCGGCGACTTCCCGGATCGCCGTATCCCAGTCGATCGTCTCGATGCGGCCGTCCTCGCGTCGGCGCATCGGGGTCGTGATTCGATCGGCGTGATTCTGATAGTGGTCGAGTCCCGCCGGCTTCTCGCAGGTGTATCCCTTCGAGCGCGGATTCGTCTTGTCGCCCTTGATCTTCTTGAAATGGCCGTCCTCGATCTGGACCTGCAGACCACAGTTCGTGCTGCAGAGAATGCAGGAGGTGCTCTTCCATTCACCGGAACTCGGCATGCTGATCTCCTCTCGTCGGGCTGGGTCGGGCTGGGGAGCGGACTCCGGGATCCGGGATCCGGGGTGTTTAGGGCGATCGCGAAGTAGGTTCTAAGATAGAACTTACTGATGGAGATTACAAACACGGCGGGTCGACTCGCGGAAAGCCGTCGATCGACAGTGGGTCGGAGCCGAATCGGAGGGTTCCCCAGACTCACCCGTCGGTTCCGTCAGAAATGACGCGAACCCAGACTCCCGCCATGTCGATTGGTACCCTTCCCCCCAATGGGACGTCCAGCTGAGCCGCTCGCCCGTTTCGAGCCGCGCGATTGGCTGGCGATGGGCACAATCTTCGTTGCCGCTCTCGCCCTGCGCCTGGTCTACCTATCGCAGATTCAGGACATCCCCCTGCTCTCCCATCCGATCGTCGATGCCCGTGCCTATGACGCCTGGGCCCAGCGGATTGCAGCCGGTGAGTGGTGGGGCCACGAGGCCTTCTATCAGGCACCCGCCTACCCCTACCTGCTCGCAATCATCTATCGGGTGGCGGGTCACGACCTCTGGG
>JAFDDH010000414.1 GCA_019310975.1 Deltaproteobacteria bacterium
GGATGGCTCCAAGGACCTCTTCGTCCATCATTCCAACATTCTCGGCGATGGCTTCAAGTCACTCAGCGAAGGCCAGCAGGTGAGTTTCGAGGCTGGCGAAGGACGCAAGGGCCCGGAGGCCACGAGCGTTCAGCCGCAGTAGAGCTCTCGCTTAGCTGCATCCGAGCGGCGGCCCGGCCACGGGTCGCCGCTTTTCATTTGACCTCGATGATCGCCGCCCCGGATCCGCTGACGTTGTACGGAGTCCGACATGAAGGACATCACTCGTGACTTCATCAGCCTGGCCTCGCCCACGGCCGGACGCAACGGTGCAGGCTTTCATCCCTGCCAGGGTCTCTACCACAAGCCCGCTGGCACGCAGCCGAAGACCGCCTTCATTGCCACCCACTACAATGTCGATTTCAGCGAGCACTACCTGGCGGAGCTGATGGCGCGCAGGGGATACGGCTTCCTGGGCTGGAATACCCGATTTCGTGGCAATGAGACCTACTTCATGCTCGAGCACGCGCTGATCGACATCGGAGCGGGTCTTCGCTGGCTGCGTGAGGTCGCCGGCGTGGAGCAGGTGGTGCTGCTCGGGAACTCTGGTGGCGGCTCTCTGATGGGTGCCTACCAATCCCAGGCGACTCATCCCAGTATCGAGCCAGTGGCTGGAGGCGCCCTCCCCGAGGCCGCCAAGGATCTACACAGAGCAGATCTCTACATCTCACTCAACGCCCATCCCGGCCGGCCGGAAGTACTCACTGCATGGATGGATCCCTCGGTGATCGATGAGAACGATCCCACCGCCGTCGATTCCGAGCTCGACATGTACGACGAGCAGAACGGCCCGCCCTACGCGCCCGCGTTCGTGCAGCGCTACCGCGCGGCCCAGGAGGCCCGCAATCACTCCATCACGACCTGGGTGAAGTCCGAGCTCGATCGCCTGGCCGGCCACAAGATGTACGATCGTGTCTTCACCCTGCAGCGCGTCTGGGCCGACCTTCGCCTGCTCGACGCCAGCCTGGATCCCTCCGATCGGCCGATTGGCGTGTGCTACGCGGGTGACCCGCGCTGGGCCAATTACAGCCCATTCGGAATCGGCCACTGCAGCTCATTGCGCAGCTGGCTCTCGATGTGGAGTCTCGAGACCTCGTCGTGTCGGGGCATTCCGCATCTTCAGCGCATCACGGTGCCATCGCTCGTGATCCAGAGCATGGCCGATACCGGCGTCTTCCCCAGCGACGCCGAGACCATCCACGAGCACCTGGCTGCCGACGATAAGTCGCTGGTGTGGGTGCCCGGGGACCACTATCTCCAGGACCCCGCCGACGCCCGGGATGACGTGGCCGATCGCATCGCGGGCTGGATGGACGCACATCGCGTCTGATCGTTCGCATGACCCGACACACCGAGCGACCGATTGGGAAGCGCCCGAGCGGGATCCAGCGTAATCAGACCCGCGCCAGCGCGACGGGCAGCCCGGGGACGTCGACCCGAGTCCGGAAGATGCTGCCTCCGAGCGACGGATCATCGGTATTGTCCGCGCTGACGATGTAGAGATCGCGCCGATCCGGGCCACCGAGACAGAGGCTGGTCACGAGTTGGGCTGGTACCTCGACGTGGTGGTCCACGCGACCATCCGGTGCGTGGCGGGACGCGCACCCACCGCCATACGCGGCGATCCAGACCCCGCCAGCCTCATCGACCGCGAGCCCATCGGGTGAGCCACGCTCGATGCGAGCGAACACGCGACGCCCCTCACATGGCCCGTCCGCGATCATATCGTGGACGAGGATCTGATTGCGCGCGGTATCGCTCTGAAACACCAGCCGCCCGTCGGCGGAGAGGCCAATCCCGTTCGACATCCCGATGTTGTCGTAGAGCAGAGTCGATGTGCCATCCCTTCGGATCCGGTAGAGCTCGCCCGGATCTCGACTTCCTTCGGAGGAGAAGGGATCGAAACGAATCGAACCGGCCAGCAGATCGCCCTGCGCATCGGTGAAGATGTCGTTGAAGGCCGGCTTGCCCGGCGCCTCGAAGAGCACGCGCGTTTCACCGTCCCGAACGTGGCAGATGTTGCGGCCGGCCACGACGAGGCCACCCTCGGCGTGGAGAGCGATCCCGCCGACACCTCTTCGCTTGGGAATCACGGTCTCGACGCCACCATCCGGGGAACGGCGGAAGACACCGCCGCGGCGCACATCGCTGAAGTAGAGACGATTCTCCGCGTCCACGCGCGGTCCCTCGATCAGCCCGTAACCGGTCACGAGTGTTTCGATCCGATAGCGCCGGGACATACCCCTCCTTCGCCTCCTGTGGCAGAAGCCGTCTTCTCCAGGCCAAGAACACCGAACGAAGAGAATAACGGTCGTTCGCTGGATCGAATAGCGCTGGACTCCTCACCGAGCCCCCGCATGTCCGACCCAGCGGATTCCTGATCGAGAATCGACCCGCGAAGCCAGAAGGGATACGCATTCTACAGAAATCGCCGAGAGCCTCGATCCGACCACGCCGCTGCCTGTGGATCGGTGGTCGAATCACTTACTCTGAGGCGTCCGCAATGGGTGTCGAGAGATCGCCGCGCAGAGCATGAGCGGACAAAGGAAAACGACGATGAAGTTTGGAATCCACCTCCCCCAATCGGGGCCGGCCGCCTCGGCGTCGGCGATCCAGGCCGTAGCCGAGCAGGCCGAGGCACTCGACTTCGCGGACGTCTGGGTGAGCGATCATGTCACGCTTCCAAAGG
>JAFDDH010000174.1 GCA_019310975.1 Deltaproteobacteria bacterium
GCGCGCGTCGTGGTGCCGGCGCTGGCGGCGCTGGGGATCCGCCGACTGGATCTCGCCATCGCGACCCACGCCGACCTCGACCACCGCGGCGGTCTGCCCGCGGTGCTGCGTTCCGTTCCTGTGCGCGAGCTATGGCTCCCCTACGGCACGCGCGACGAATCCGGATTCCGCGACATCCTCGAGCTCGCGCGCCGGCGCGGTGTCCGCGTGCGCGAGCGCGGTGCGGGTGCAGCCCCCAGCGAAATCGGCGGCATGCGGGTGACGCCGCTGTGGCCTCCCGAAGACTCGCAGCCGGACTCACGCAACGATGCTTCGCTCGTGGTTCGCGTCGATGTCGCCGGGCGAAGGCTGTTGTTTCCGGGCGACATCGAGCGGGGCGCCGAGGCCGCACTGGTGGCGCGCGGCGCGGACTTGCGCGCCGAGGTGCTCGCGTTGCCCCATCACGGCAGTCGCACCTCGTCGTCGGCGCGGTTCCTGGCTGCGGTGGGTGCCGAGGTCGCCCTGGTGTCGGCGCCGTGCGGCGGTCGCTACGCGATGCCGCATCCCGACGTGGTTGTGCGCGTGCGGGAGCACGGCCTGCCGCTCTGGTGGACCGGACGCGACGGCGCGCTGCTGGTCGGACTCGCTGGGCCTTTGCACGTGGTGGGTTATGCCGACCCGGACGAACCACTCCCGCTCCGGTGTCGCGGTCCGAGCCCATGAGAACACACAGCATGTTGAGACGCTCCTCGGGGTCTCGGACCCCGTAAAGTGTCTCTTGGCTCAGGTCACCCGAATGTCCGACTTCTGCTGACGGGAAACTCAGCGAACCTCCGCGCGCGACCACTCGTCGCTCACGAGATGGGCGCCGAGTTTTGCGAGCTGTTGATTTTCGCCGCCGAAGAGCAGCTCATTCTGCTTGGCCCAGAGGAAGTAGCGGTGGATGGGGTACTCCAGGTCGGATCCGATTCCCCCGTGCAGGTGCTGTGCGGTGTGGGCCACGCGCATGCCGGCGGTCGCCGCCCACCACTTGGCGGACGCGACCTCGATGCGTGCATCGAGCCCCGCGGATAGGCGCCAGGCCGCCTGGTAGACGGTGCCTCGCAGGTTCTCGACGTCGATGTAGGCGTCGGCGGCGCGCAACGCCACGCCCTGGAACGTCGCGATCGGCCGGCCGAACTGCTTGCGGCGAGCCCGAGCGTCGCACGCAGCACGATCCATTCGATGATCTCGGCACCCCGCGCTGCGTCGCCGAGCAGATCGGCGGCCGGCACCGCCACGCCATCGAGCATGAGGCGCGACTGCGGCTCGCCGTTGGTCATTTCCTGCGGTTCGAGGGCGACTCCCGGGCCACGGGGGTCCACGATGAAGACGCCCACGCCGTCCTCGACGCGCGCCGGTACCAGCACGCCTGCTGCCAGGTGCGCCGCCGGCACGCAGTCCTTCACGCCGTCGAGTCGGTAGCCGTTGCCGTCGCGACGCGCAGCGACCCGTGGCCGCGACGGCACCCCGGCAGCAACCTCGGACAGCGCCGCAGTGAGAACTGAACCATCCTCCGTGACCGGACGCAGCCAGCGCGAGCGCTGTGCGTCACTGCCGAACTCGGCGATTGGCGCTGCGCCGAGTACGCTCGTCGCGAGCAGCGGCACCGGGGCGACGTGGCGTCCGACCTCCTCGAGCATCAGGCAGAGCTCGACCGGCCCGAAGCCGCTGCCGCCCACGGATTCAGGGAGTGCGACACCCGGAAGGTTCGCCTTCGCGAGCTCGCTCCAGAGATCCATGTCGAACCACTCGCCGCTGCGCGTGAGCGCGAGCAGGCGCTCGTGGGTGACGTGGCCGGAAAAGATCTGGCGCGCCAGATCGCGGACCGCTTCCTGGTCTTCGCTGAGGGAGAAGTCCATGGAGTCACCTCGGGTTTGGTGCAACGGGATGGAACCAGGGAAGGACGCGCTTCGAGCCGACGATCGGAACGAGTCGCGCGTCGAAATGCTCGGCGGTCACGGGTTGGGGGCTCAGCGCGGCACGCGAGGCATTCCGAGACCCACCATCGCGATGATCTCGCGCTGGATCTCGTTCACGCCCCCGCCGAAGGTATTGATCTGACAGTGGCGCCACTCGAGTTCGACCTCCCCGCGGATGACGGCCCCCGGCGAGCCCTGCTTCACGGTTCCAATCGGGCCCAGAACCTCGAGCAGCTTCCGATACACCTCGATCAACGTTTCGGAGCTGTACACCTTTGCGGCGGAGGCCCGGGCCGGGTTCACCTCGCCGCGTTCGAGCTCCCAGGCCAGCTGCCAGTTCATCACCTTCATCGCATCGAGCCGCGCATAGGCCTCGGCGAGGCAGGCCTGGACCCAGGGCGCGTCTGCGACCGGGCGGCCGTCCTCGGCCTCCGTCGCGCGGGCCCACGCGATGACGTCCTCGAGCAGTCTGTGCGCGATTCCACTGAAGGCCGCGAGACCGATGCGCTCGTGGTTGAGCTGGAGCGTGATGAGCCGCCAGCCTTCGTTCTCCTTCCCGACGAGCATGTCGACGGGAACGCGGACGTTCTCGTAGTAGGTCATGTTCGTGTGGCCGCCGCACACGGTATGGATCGGCGAGCACGAGAAGCCCGGCAGCTTCGTGTCGACGATGAGGATCGAGAGCCCCTTGTGCTTGGGCGCGTCCGGATCGGTGCGGCAAGCGAGGAAGATGTAGTCCGCGGTGTCCGCGCCACTGGTGAATATCTTCGTGCCGTTGACGACGTAGTGATCGCCGTCGCGCACGGCGGTTGTCTTGAGCGACGCGAGATCGGTCCCGGCGTCGGGCTCCGAGTAGCCGATCGCGAAGTAGACCTCACCGGCGAGGATGGCGCGTAGGAACTTCTGCTTCTGCGACTCGCTCCCCCGGGCCATCAGGCAGGGGCCCACAGTGTTGAGCGTCACGAAGGGCAGGGGTGCCCCGGCGCGGCGTGCCTCGTCGAACCAGATGAGCTGTTCGACGGCGGTGCGTCCCTGGCCGCCGTACTCCTTCGGCCAGCCCACGCCGAGCCAGCCGTCCGCGCCCATCTTGCGGATGAGCTCCTTATGGAGCGGCCCCATCTCGAGGTTATTCAGCTTGGGACGGATCTCGGGAGTGACGAGCGTCGCGAAGTACTCGCGCAGCTCCGAGCGCAACGAGCGCTGCTCCTCGGTGTAGTCGATGTGCACGGAGGTCTTGCTCCAGCTTTTCCAGATGGCTGAGTAGAGTAGCCGACGGCGTGCGAGGTGCTAGAAGCCAGCCCCCCCCCGGCACGGGCCGCGAGAAGGCTGGTTCTCCCTCCAGCTGGAGCATCGAGTCTCAAACCTTGGCGATCACCTGGTCGGCGAAACGGCGGAGGGCCTCGCGCTTGTCTTCGAGGAAGGTGTTGTTTCCATCTTCCCTGTAGGGGTACTTGGCTGCGGAGGCGCCCGGATAACCGAGGTTGTCGGGGACGACAAAAGAGTGATCACCGGCGCTCTCCGCCGCTACGGCCAGCGGCAGATAGAAGCTGGGGTCACACATGGCTTCGGCATACGAGAACCCGCACGGTCCCGGCTCCGGAGGCTTGCTCAGTCCGCGTCGGTGACGCGGGTGAAGCTGTTGATGTAGTCGATGCGCAGGGCCGCGTTGTCCATCCAGTCCTGGACGGCCTGCTTGCCCCCGCGCTCACGGATGCGCGCGATGGTCAGCGGCGCCATGCGCTGGAAGGCAGTCTCCGCGTCCGCCTCGTCGATCTCGTAGAGATGGAGGAAGCGCGGATTGCCCTCGCCCTTCTTCTCGTAGGGGGTGATCATCGCCATGCCCGGAACGACCGTCGCCGCGATCTCGCGGATGTGGAGCAGATCCGCCCAGTTCCGCAGCGCCTGTCGTAGCTCGGGGGCCGAGGGGCTGACGAGCACGATCTCTAGGCCCAGGGTCGGTCCCGCCCCGAGGATGCCCTGGGCCGGGCGTGGGACGCGCTGGTAGTGATGGCCCCAGACTTCCACCGCACGAGCCGGCTCCTCGAAGGCGGCGTCTACCTCGTAGACCGCGAGAGTCTCGAACTCAGGGATCGTCCTCGGGTAGTCGTCCCGACCCGGCTTCTGGTTGCGCCAGAGCGTGGTCACGCCGACCCCGGGCAATGCGAGCACGTCCCCCCGTCGCTGCGCCGCATAGGTATCGGGCGCCGCGTTCGTCATCTCGAGGTAGAGCCCTGCGCTTGTGCGGTCTTCCATTACTCGTGTGCGGAGCCCACATATCGCCGATGTGCCAGCGATCGTGACCCGAGCTGATCGGGTCGGGGGCTTTCGAAGGGACAGTCGAGACCGTAGCGTAGGCCCCGCCCGTCGCACGCGATCCGGTGTCGCGAATCGAGTCAGGAGAACGCCATGAAGAACCGTCTCGGCCCCGCAGATCCCACGCACTGGAGCGAGCCCGTTCGCCAGGTCCTCGCCACCACGACGCCTGCGGCCGAGGCGCAGAGCGGGAAGGGGCCTCCGAACATCCTCTACACGATCGCCCATCATCCGTCCCTGCTGCCGCCCTTCCTGACCTTCACGGCCACGATCGCCATGCGGGGCGTCCTCACCCGGCGCGACTCGGAGCTACTCGCCCTGCGCGCTTCGATCAATTGCCGCTCGCCCTTCGAGTGGGGGCACCACGTCGAGTACGCACTCGCCGAGGGGCTCAGCCAGCCCGAGGTCGATCGAATTGCCCTGGGACCCGATCACGCAGACTGGTCCGCCCGCGATCGCCTGCTGCTACGCGCCGCCGACCAGCTGCACGCGGAGCAGCAGCTCTCGGACGCGACCTTCGAAGCCCTGCGCCAGGAGCTGGACCCGGCCCAGATCGTCGAGCTCTGTTTCGTCGTCGGCAACTACACCATGCTCTCGATGGTCGCGAACGCTACCGGCGTCCCGCTCGAGGCGCGCTTGCCCGCGATGCCGGGCTGAGCAGCGACGCCTTCCGACTCGAAATCCGCGAACGAAAGATCGCTTTCTTCGTCGCGCATCGCGTGCGCGTAAACGCGCAGGATGGGTGCGCGGGCAGGGCGGGAAAGCCCGACGAATTCAACGCGGACGAATCTCGAGAATGGAATGGGGCGAGCCATCGGCCAGATCAGGTGTCCTTTAGCTCGATCAGGATCTCGCGAAATGTCTCTTTGCCCACGTTGAACGCCCACTCCGTTCCGCCCTTCGGAATCGGCACGGTATTGCCCTCCTCGGGAATCTTCCCAACGAAATTCTCGACCTCGCTTCCTTCGGGCGTGACGCCCGCGATGAGGTCGCCCTGCAGGATTGCGAGATAGAAATCGTGGTCGTGGTGGTGCTTCGCACTCGCCTCTCCGGGCTCGAGCGTCATCTCCCAGATTCGCACGTGATGATCCTCGAAGAGGAGACGGGTGGCGATGTCTCCGATCTCGTCATCCTTGTGCTCCTCGTAGAATCGGTCGAGGCGTTCCTTCATCTCCGGTGTGACGTCGACGAATACAGGCTCTGTATGGATCATGATCTATTCCTCTTCGTGATTTGAACGGATTGGCAACCTGCTTCTGGCTGGCTTGTTGGGGTGAGAATATCGCGTCTCTAGTCTTGGCCCCGATCGGTGAGGGCGCCACTCGGTCGACCCCTTCGTGGCGCTCTCCTTCGGCGCCCAGGTGCTCTCTCGACTCGATTGAGGTCTGGCCTTCAGCGCTCAGGCTCCGCGCGGAGCAATCCCCGCATTGCGAAATTCAAGATATGATCCGCATCCTCGGATGAGGCCACACGCTTCTCGGCAAGGCTGCGCTGCAGCCAGCCCATGGCGAGATCATAGATGGCACGGGAATCCCGCTCCGGGTCCCCTCCCGAGAGCTCTCCCACCTCCAACCCTTCGGCGATCGCCTCCGCCAGTAGCACCGTGAGCTGTCGAACGGAGTCTGCCACCTCTTCGGGGAATCGCTCAGCCAAGCGGGCCTGAGGAACGACGAAGGGGCGAGTCGCCTCGGCCGCTTCCGGGTTGAGCCCCTGAGCCAGCAGGCCCTCGATCCAGCGCCGAATTCGCTCGGTCGCAGATTCTACTCCCTCCATACGATGCTGCAGATAGCTCACCAACTCGCGCACACCGTTATCCAGGACCGCCAGCAGGAATTCGTCCTTGGACTTGAAGTGGCGATAGAAGGCCTGGTTCGACAGCCCCGCTTCGCGCAGGATTTCGTTCACGGGCGGCTCGAAGTCACCGTTTCGCTGCATGACGCGCACACCGGCTTCAACCAGACGGCTCACCTCTTCGAGATAGGTGGCGTAACGCCCCTCGAGGGCGCGCTCGACAGAGCGAACCGCCACCGATCTCTGGCCCTCACCCTCCGTTGATTTCTTGTGCCACGACGTATTCATGGCGCTCTTCCTATCGCCCCGTTTTGAGCTCACCGGCAACGTGAACCGATCCCATCACCTCGGAGAGGTAACCCGGCCCCCGCGCCGTCTCGATGAACCACCCGGTGGGGCACATGGTGAGGATCTCGACGAAGGAGAATCCTTCACCGTTTAGCTGAGCCTGAAAGGCCTTCTTCAGCATACGGCGCGTGCGGGAGACGCCTGCGGCGTCCGCCACCGTGCCACGCGCCGCGTACGCCGTCCCGTCCAGGGATGCCAACATGTCTCCAATCAAGATCGGATGACCGTGGTACGCGGCGTCGCGCCCCTCGAGGCTATTCTTGGTGCGTTGCCCCAACACGGTGGTCGCTGTCATATGCCCCCCGGTCTCTCCGAAGACACCGTTGTTGAGCAGTACGCAGGTCACGTTCTCGCCGCGCGCCGCGGTGTGAAGCACCTCCTGCAGCCCCTCGTTCACCATGTCGCCATCCCCTTGCAAGGTGAACACCAGGCTCTCCGGACGCATGCGCTTGATGCCGGTGGCCACCGAAGGCGCGCGCCCGTGCAGAGCCTGCACCAGATCCAGATCGATGATGCTCGTGAAGGCCGTGTAGCACCCGATGCCAACCGTCGCGATGGACGACTGTCCGCAGCCGAGCTCTTCGATCACCTCGAGCAAGAGTCGAATCGCCACGGGCTCGCCGCAGCCCGGACAGAGGTCGTGATCACCGTCCAGCAGGAGAGCGGGGTGCGGCCCCCCGAGATGCGTCGCCGGCTCCGAGGGCGGCGCCTGGGTGGACAGAATGGTCAGGTCCGACTTCGAACCACTCATGCGACTTTCTCCTTACCGCGAAGCAGGCCTTCGACGCGACATCGAATTGTGTCGGGATCCAACAAGGGCCCGATTCCGAAGCCCGCCTCATCCATGG
Source organism: Deltaproteobacteria bacterium (assembly GCA_019310975.1). Classification (GTDB taxonomy): domain Bacteria; phylum Myxococcota_A; class UBA9160; order UBA9160; family UBA4427; genus JAFDDH01. The sequence continues at coordinate 7,241 of JAFDDH010000174.1, forward strand.
AGATCCCTCCGATGGCTGTGACGGGCGCGTCACCGAGGATGGCGAGCCGTACATCATCGATCATCTGTCCCGCATTCATCTCCAATACCGCGACCTCGCGAACACCCGCGGCAGCCGCTCGCAAGTCATCGCTCGGGAAGGGCCAGAGGCTGATGGGGCGCGCGTAGCCAACGCGGAGCCCCTCTTCGCGCATCTGACGCACGACGAAGCGGACGAACTTGGCCAGGGTGCCGAAGGCCACGACGAGCAGCTCAGCGTCCTCGCAGAACTCCGACTCGAATCGCATCTCCTCTCGCGCCATGGCCTCGCACTTCAGGTTCAGTCGATCGAGAAAGGACTGTGGCTCGATTCCCTTGCTGCCCTTGGTCATGCCGATGGGGTTGAGATTGCGGGAGCGGCCCGTCCCCCCCAGCGATCCGTCCACCGCCCAATCCTTGGGTGGCAGCTCTGGGAAGTCCACGGGACTGATATCGACGGATTCGTAGGTATGCGCCAGGAGGTAGTCCCCGTAGATCAACACCGGGTTCCGCCAACGATCCGCCAGATGGAAGGCCAGTTGGGTATGGGCCACGGCCTCATGGATGTCGATGGGCGCCAGCACGATGTGTCGGTAATCGCCGTGCCCGCCGCCGCGGGTCGCCTGGTAGTAGTCGGACTGGCCGCGCGCCAGGTTGAAGACCACCAGCGGCAACTCGGCGCGACTGATCTCGGAGAGCGACTCCTGCATGAGCGAGAGCCCCTGTCCCGTCGAGCCGGTGGCGGCTCGCGCGCCCGTGGCCAGCGCTCCCCAGGCCATACCCACCGCCTCGAGCTCGCTCTCCGCGTTCACCACCACCCCACCGGCCTCGGGGAGCATCTCGGCCATATGGTCGAGCAACCCGGTGAAGGGGGTCATGGGATACCCCGCGAAGAAGCGGCACCCCGCTGCGATGGCGGCGGCGGCCAGAGCCTCCGATCCTTCGAGGAAGACGCGGGTCATGGATTCACCTCGTGGGCCAAGGGGGTCTCGTAGCGAAAGACCTCGAAGCAGAAGTCGGGACAGACGAGCAGGCAGGCCGAACAGCTCGTGCAACCCGGCACCAGCTCGGGATAGCGAAATCCCCTCCCATTCAAGGAACTCGACATGGTGAGGACACCCGGTCGACAAGCTGGGATGCAGAGCTCACACCCCTTACAGCGCTCGGTGTCGATCGTTACGGTTCCGCGACTCAGGACCTCAGTCATGCCACACTCTCCATCGCTTCCCAAGCGGGGACTTCCACGGCGTCAAAGTGCGCGAACCCCGCCCGTAATAGCGCCTCATTCACGTCGGCGTGTTGTCGACGATACTCGGGAAGCGAGCTGCGCATGGCTTCGATCAGCGACTCGATCGCTACGAGCTCGGTGAGCTTGGCGTACCCGCCGATGGCGACCATCGACGCGCCGGCCGTGCTGCCGTGCTCGTTCGCGATCTGTGTCGCCGGCAACTCGAACAATCGGAAGTGGCCGGGATCCAACGCCTCTTCGAAGAGGGTGGAGTTGACGAGCAACAGCGCGCCGGCCGGCAGCTTCGCGCGAATCGGGTGCCAGAAGCGACTATGCAGGGCGATAGCGGACCAGATCCGCGAGACTATGGGCGGCGAGCTGAGCGGCCCCGCGCCGACGACGATCGCGGACTCGGTGTTCCCGCCGCGCATCGTGCCGCCATAGGTCCCGAGCAGCATTACATGCCGATCCTCCAGCGTGGCCGCCCGCGCCAGGGTCTGAGCGGCGAGCTGCACACCCTGACCGCCGACCCCCGTGAGCATCAGCTCTCGTTCCTTGAATTCGGTGTCCGTCATGGCGTTTCGCTCTCTTTCCGGGCTTGGCTGATTTCTTCTGCGCTCCCGATATGCGCGAGCCGCGCGAGGTGATGCTCGTAAACGGCCTCGCCATACTCGAGCGGCGAGCCCACCACTCAGTTGCGGGCGATCATCACCTGGTAGCCTCGATGATGAGCCCGGGGATGCCGATGTTCAGCAAGGACCCGCACCGTATGTCCAGTGGCCACGATCGTCTTCGATTCATTCGG
>JAFDDH010000047.1 GCA_019310975.1 Deltaproteobacteria bacterium
CAGGTCCGCCGGGACCCGCTGCCACGTAGGGAGCCTCGTTCGCCATCCGGGTGAGTGCCCACTCTGCCATCTGATTGCCGCGAGAGCTTCCCAGGATGACCAGGGACGGACCATGATCGTCGAAGAGCTGATTGAGCTCTGGATCGTCCAGATCGCTGCGCGCGAGGGTCTCGTTGACTTGCATTCTGACCTCGCGGATGTCGATACGAACGTTCTGCGAGAAGCCGAGCACGCCGTTCTGGATGTGATTCAGGCCCAGCAAGTCCCAATGTGAGATGTTGACGCGAAATGCATCGTGCTCGTCGGTCTTCGATCCGAGCAGAAACGCTACGCGCCCGAAATCCGCAACGCAGCGCAGAACCTCGTACTGGTCCAGCGCTCGCAGCTCACCAATGCTCAGCACCAGCTTCGACGAGTTCTCCACGATCGCCTTGAGCTTGCGGCGGTCCACGAAGCGCGGTGACCCATCGTCCCCGGTCGCCGAGCCCTGCGTGCCCGAGATCGCATTGCGGATCGCCTGCTCGAGCTTCAGGTAGCTCCCCTCGCGCTCCTTCATCTCCCTCAGGACGCGTGAGATGCGCAGGCGGGGAGTCCCTCCGCCGTCGGTGGCGCCTGCGTGCTGTGAGATTATCGGCATCGTCATAGGTTGTCTTTCTTTTGCCTATAGTAGTCAAATGAATGACGATATTGTTGTCATAAATAAGACATCATTGTCAGTTTCTGTACTTCGTTATCACGCAACTGAACCGATTGCACTAGGCAATTTATCGAGTACTCTGCCATCTCCAGCTGTCGTCATCTGTTCACGGAATTCAAGATCGAATGTACCAAACTTTCCTACCCTGCTCCAACACTGAGCCGATTTACGCACATGAATCGGCCGCTTCGCACGCCCTTCTGGATAGCATCGAGGTGGACACCACCCACCTCCGTAGCGCAGGTATTCACTACGCGCTGCGTCATCGTTCCCCGGACTGGCCCCGCCCCAATCCCGAGGAGACCACGCGCCCATGGTCGTCCACCGCATCCCAGGCCCCAGTTCCTTCACCCTAGTTCTGACCACGCTGCGCCATTCCCAACCGGACATGGGCGGCCATGCCGTTCTCAGGCACCGATCCGGAGAGCAGTTGACCGTCAAGCTGACCCCTCGTCTGTTCCGCGTGCTTCGCGTTCTGGTCAAGGCTTGGCTTCAAGATTCGGACATCGACCCCGAGGTTCGAGGCACGCGGAGTTCGCTGGCGATTCGAAAAGATTACGCCGAGCAGGTTGGAGACAGGGCGCTCATCACGCCGGAAGCCTTGACTCAAATCATCCGCAAGACCCGAATCCCCATCGAGGCAGCCATCGTGAATCTCATCAGCAATATGGGATACACGATCCCCGACCAACTTCCGACGATCATCCGGACACTGAGAGGTCTCGGCTACCGCATCGGTGATCTCGGTGTGGAGCTCCACGACCACTCGTAGGATCCGCTGACCCCCTGTCGACCATCTCGACGACCACTCTCCCGACCATCCAAGTTCCATCGCATTTCGTAGATACTCCGCCGTGTGATGGACAAGCAGATATCGTTTGGCGAGTTCGACCCGAGCGACGCCCTCGACCGCTCCACCGAGCGGTGCGCCACGAGTGCCCACGTGCTCCTCGTCGAGGACCTGTCGACGGAGAAGTCCGTCGCGGCAGGCGAACGCAGCCTCCGCGCACTGCACGTGCCCACCGCACCCTCGCTGCTCATCAGCGATCGCCAGGCGGACGAGAGCCGCTTCGTCGTCGTGGATCCGACGGGGCTGCGTGGACTCCGCGGGCACCATGGCATCCCCGACACCCGCTTCGCACTCTTCGAGCCCGCCTACAGCGCGGCGGGCGAGCGGCTGCTGCTGTGGACGCTGCCGGGATCGGCACTGCGCTTGAACGGGCTCCCGGCTCCGCTGATCGCCCCGCTCGCCCTGGGCGATCAGCTCGTCCTCGAATCGACAGCCGTGCTCCACGTCTCACGCGTCCGCAGCGGCCAGCCCATCGCGCCTGCGCCGGAGCTCGTCGGAAGAGCGTGTGAGATCTGTCTCGTTCCATTCACACCGACGACGAAGGTCGTGCCGTGCCCGGCAGGCTGCGGGGCCGCACGTCATCTGGAGGGCGACGACGTGCCGGAGGACAAGCGACTCACCTGCGCCCTGCTCGGTGCATGTGCCCACTGCGGAGCCGAGTCGGAGCTGTCAGAGGGCTTCGCGTTCTGGCCGGAGTCCTGAGTGATGTCGTCCAACAGCCCCCACGCCCTCACCGCAAAGTATCCGCACACCGATCCCGTGCGCTCGCTGGAGGCCGGCTGGCGTGAGGTGGCGTACACGCCCGATGCGGCGGTCGACGCGGCCGCTGGGCTCGATCGCGGCGGTCGTCTGCCCGAGCTCATCGATGGTCCGCCGAATCTGATGGAGCGGCTGAATGGCCTCGCCGTAGCTGTCATCGGGGCTGGATCGATCGGGATGCACACGACGGACGCGATCGCCCGCCTCGGGGCCGGCGCGCTCCTGATCTGCGATGGCCGACTCACCAAACCCGAGAGCTTGTTGACCCATCCCATCCGACGAACCGAAGTTGGCGTATCCAAGGCGCGTCTCGCCGCCCTGCGCGCGAAGGAGATCTCACCGGAGTCGCGGGTCGCCTACTATGATGGACCCTTTCAGTCGCTGCCGCGCGATGCGCTCTTCGACGCGAACCACGTCATCCTCTCGACCGACAACCTCGCGGCCGAGGTCTCCGTCGCCCAGGCGTGTCTGCACCTGGGTCGCCCGCTCGTGCAGGCGGCGCTCTTTGGTCCCGCACTGGTCGGACAGGCCAGATCGTTCTCGAGTGATGGGAGCGGTGAGGGCTCTTGCCCTGTCTGCGCCTATACGGCCAAGGAATGGGCCGAGCTGGATCGAGGAACCCGCTTCAGCTGCGAAGGCGCTGCGACGGCCGGCGGCAGTTCGGCCCCCGAGCCGAGCAACATCCCGACCGTGAGCTTCCCCCATCTCTGCTCGATCAGCAGCAATCTGGCCATCGACGCACTTCTCCGCTCGTGCCTCGAGCTGGGCAGGGCCATCGACGGCGCAGAGATCGTGAATTATTGCGGCTACACGGGCGTCTCGACCCGTTCGCCCTTGGCGCGCAACCCGAGCTGCCCGCTCGAGCATCGAGCCTGGAGGGTGTGCACCACCGAATCAGCGCTCGAGAGCCTCACGCCCCGCGATCTTGCCCGAATCGCCGGCTATCGGGACGCGGACCTGCGTCTCTTGTCGTTGGGGGTGGAGCACCACTGCTTCGCGGCGCTCGTCGCGTGCCACTGCGCCGGGCACGGGAGTCTCGGCCGCTTCGTACGCGACGGGCAGGAGCTCGGGGCGTGCTCCCGCTGCGGAGCAGCAAAGGTGCTTCATCCCCTTCACGCGCACCGCGACGTCCCCGCAAGCGCTCTGATCCGCGACTTCGATCGCTCCCTCGGAGCCCTCGGCGTGGCCTCCACCCCCACTGTGCTCGTTCGCGGTCCGCAAGCTGCGACGCTGATCCGACGGGCACCGAGCCAGAAGGTCTAGCTGCAATGTCGTCACCGCCCCCGCCCTTTCATAAGCCCCATAAGCCCCATAAGCCCCACAAGCCCCACAAGCCCCCCGAGCCCCCCGGTCCGCTGCCTCCGGCGAGTGTCCCGTTGGAGGCGGAGCCGCCGCCCAGCCTGGCCGACATCCCCACGCTCCCGCTCTCGCCCGCAAATCAAGAGATTCTCGACAGCCTCGCGGAGGATATGCTCGGCACAGCGGCCTGGCGGCGCCGCAAGCTTGCCGAAGCACGCGGTCTGATCGCGCTCTCGCAGATCGCCCCACGGCTCGTCATCCGGGCGTTGGACCTGCGCACCGATCTGCTCGCGATGGTCGACCTGCTCGACACACCCGTGGCCTGCCTCACACCCGGGGCCAACGAGATCCACCGTGCCCATGGCGCCCAGCTCGCGATCGTGTACCCGGAAGAGATTCTCGTCAAGCCGATCGCAGGCACGCGGTCGATTCGCGTGTTGGCGCCGAAGTACCCGTACCACAGCAACATCGGCCCCTACCCCGAGCCCGTGCCGGCCCTGTGCCTGGGCGCCTCCGTGCCGCGCGGCTTCCCCGTGCGTGAGATGGTGTTGTCCTGCTATGCGGCATTGACCCTCCAGGCGGTCAGCCTCGACAACCTGGATCCGGCCGGGGTTCTCAACGCGGACGCATCTCGCTACTGGCAGCGAAACGCAGCCAGCATCCCGCTGACAACGGAGCCCTTCCTCGGCACTCGCGGCCCCGGTCCGCCGCAGTCCATGGCTGGAGAAGCGGGCGCCCAGAATGCGGCGGAGGGCCGGTCGTGAGCGCAGGAACGAACGGGACTCGCAGGATGCTGCGCGACCGAGCCGAGCCCGGTTGGACGGTGTGGCGGGTGCGGGGCGAGCAAGAGGACGCACGCGGAGACACTGCGCTCGGGCAGCCGGGGCTCTGGCACGCAGTCCGTCGAAGGGAAGGCGTGTCGAAGATCTTCGACTGTCCGAGCGCGAACGCGCTCGGACAGTGGCATGTCGACAGAGACGGAGATCGCGACGCATCCACACTGCATGCCGAGACCCGCAATTGGGCGGCCGCGACGCTGCGGAGCGAGCTGCCCGACGGCTGGATGGCGCCGCCCGCCGAAGACGTGATGGAATGGGTTCCGCGTGATCGTCTCACCCTTCGCATTGGACCCCACATCGTCCAGGGCGAGCTGGAGCGGACAGAGAAGCGGCTGCGCGTCGTATTCCACGAGCTCGTCCGGCTCCCCACCTCGTCGGAAGAAAATCGCCTCGACTGGACGCACGAGCTGTGTCTGGACGCACAGTCGCGATGGCACATGGTGCGCTTCGGTCTCGTCGACGAGCAGGTGCAGGCAGAGGTCGACCTCTCCGGCGTGCCGCTGAGCGTGGCGCGGCCCGTCTTGCTGCGATCACTCGAGGCGCTCGCGTTCTCCGTGCGTTGGGTGCTGCCCGCGCTCGCGATCGTCGCCGATCCCGGCGTGGCGAGTCAGGCGCTGGAACACGGACCGTGGTGGGGGCGAGCCGTCGTTCCCCACCGCGCGCTCCGACGCGGAGCACCGCGGGCGGGCATGCGCAACGAATCACAAGTACCGGCAACCAGCCATACCTAACGACACCCAACAACACCCAACAACACCCAACAACACCCAACAACAACGAGCCACAAATACGCACAACAACGAAGGAGACGATCCAATGCATGAAACGACGAGTCAAGTAGGCAGCGACGCGGCCACCGCGATTCCGATCCACTTCCTGGCCAATAATGTCACCGGGACCCAGTCGATCCCCGTCGAGGTAGACGCTGCCGTGTCGGCGGGCGCAGTGACCGAATCGATCGCCGATCGCATGGCGCTCCCGGACGAGGTGGCATGGTCGTTGCGCGACGACGGGAGCAGCATCTACCTCGATGAGAGTCGGCCGATCGGCGAGCAGATCGCACCCGGCTCGCGCGTGACGATTACGCCCCGGGCGCATCTGGGTGCTCGGCCGGGGCGCGGGCGCTGAGATGCGGGACGCCGGAAAGGACCTGCCGGGTCTCAGCGTGCACCTGCGCAAGCAGGCCGACGGGCCGATCGTCGCGAGCGAAGCCGTGAAGCCCCGCGACCTCGCGGAGCCGATGGCGGAGCTCGGCTTTGCGGCCGGACTTCGCCGCGGCGACTCGCAACGCTCGCCCGCCGAGCTCTCGGCGTGGCTGCGCCCCGTCTACCGATCGACACGGAAGGCGGGGCGCTACGGCGCCGGCTTTACGCTCGAAACCGATGAGCCAAGCGGCGAGACGACGATCTGCCGCTTCGAGCGCGAGGTGCTCGACGGCGCCGCCGTGCGCGCGAGCCGTCGGCTCGTCGAGGAGGGCGTGATCGCCAAGGGCGATCTCTACTACTACGAGCTCGACCTCGTCGAGCAGCGGATCGATCCGATCGTGATCGAGGGCGCCGCGGCGCCTCCGGTTCCGGAGATCGTCCGAATCCCGCCGCTGCTCGAGCGCTCGCGCGAGGTCCGTGCGGATCGCCGACAGGGCCTGGAGGACGAGGCCTACGCGCGCGAGCAGGTGCAGGCCGAAGGCTCCCCGGAGAGCTACGTCGTCGCGGCATCCTCGTCCGGGGGTGACGCCGGGATCAGGCCCGAGACGACGACCGGCTCGTGCCACTACCCCGTCTTCTATACCCAGCATGCCCTCGCGAAGGCGGAGCGCACCTCGCGCAAGGGCGCGCAGTCTACACCCGCAATCGAGACCGGCGGCCTGTTGATCGGCCGGCTGTGCTGGTGTCCAGAGACCCGCACCCTCTACGCCATCGTCGACGACGTGCTCGAGGCGTCGCACGCCGAGGGCACGACCTACACGATGACCTTCACAGGCCGGACGTGGGAGCGCATCCAGGTCGTGCTCGAGGCCCGTCGCCGTCGGCCCGAGACGCGCCACCAGCGCGTTCTGGGCCAATGTCACGGACATAGCTTCCTGCCCTACGACCAGGGCGAGACCTGCGATGGCTGTCCGTCCCAGGGCGTATGCGGTCTGAGCACCGCGTATCTCTCGGATAGCGATCGCCGCTGGTGTCGCGCCGTCTTTCCTCGCGAGCCCTGGCAGCTCTCCCATGTATTCGGCCTGACTCCGCGGCGCGAGACCGTGAGCTCATTCTACGGACAGCGGGGTGCGGTGCTCGAGCGCCGCGAGTACTTCGTGCTCGGCGAGTCCAGCTGATCAAAATCCACTGCTCGACACGAGCCAACTGAAGAGGAAATTCCCGCCATGCCCGCTTCGAAGCCTTCCAAGACCAAACCCAAGAAGATCGAGATGATGCTGATGGACGCGAGCGCACCCCTCGAGATGCGCGTGGAGATCCTGCGTGAGCTCGGGCAGTCCAGCGACGAAGCGGCGGCTCCGATCCTCGCCAGCCTGCTCGAGTCGGCCTCGGCCAATCGGGCAGAGGATGTCTACCGAGAGAAGCTCCGCGAGCTGGATGAAACGATCCAGGCGCTTGCGCAAGGACCGCTGCGCGGGGCCCTCTTCGACCGCATGCTGGACGAGCCGGGCCTCGATCGACGCGCGCAGGTGATCCTCTCCGATGGCACCCTGGCCTCGCCACTGGTGCCCGACGAGAGTCTCCCCAAGAAGATGGAGTGCGGCGACAGTGTCTGGCTCGACGCCAAGGGGACGGCAATCCTCTACCACGCTCGCGCCGTCAGTGCGGTCGGTGAAGAAGCACAGCTCGAGCGCGAGCTCGAGAACGGCTACGTCGAGGTGAGCGTCGGCCAGCTGGGACGCTCCGTCTACCGCCCGACGGCATTGCTCAGCCAGCAGCTGCGAGCCGGAGACGCGCGTCCGGGCTCTACGCTGGTGGTCTGCCAGCGGCGGATGGTCGCCTTTCGCGCCCTGCCCGAGCCGGACGGACTCTCCCACTTCCGGTATCTATGCCGCGAGCCGATCCCCGACGTGGTGGTCGAGCGCGACATGGGCGCCCCACCGGCCTTCATCGGACAACTGATCACGCACCTGCGTCGCGAGCTCGACGACCCCAACGTCTCGAAGCGCTATCGCCTGCGCCGCTCCAAGCTGAGCCTGCTCAGCGGTATTCCCGGCTCGGGCAAGACCTTCGGAATCCTCGGCCTCTGGAATTTGATGTACAGGGTCGTGTCCGACGCCACGGGCGTGCCCGTCGACGAGCTTCCGCCCCGGGTGATGCGGCTCAAGGCCTCGGAGGTGCTCTCCAAATATCTCGGTGAATCCGACAAGGAGCTGGCGCGCTTCTTCCGTGAGGTCGACCAGCTCGCGAGCGAGACCTTCATAGACCCGAAGGGTCGTCGTTGGAAGCTGCCGGTCCTCGTTATTGCCGAGGAGATCGACGCCCTCGCCCGGGCGCGAGGCGAGGACGGCATCCACGACCGGATCCTCGCGACACTGCTCGAAGGTCTCGATCCGGGCCGGTCGATCTACCGCGAGCAGCTCGTTTTCCTGGTGGCCACGACGAATACCTCGCATCTCGTCGATATGGCGATCATCCGCCGCATCGGCGGGCGCATCGAGACCTTCGGCCATATGGACCGCTTCACGTTTCGGTCGGTGCTCGAGAAGCAGCTGCGCGACCTACCCTTCCGTCACACCAACGGCCAATCCGTCGACGAGGCTCGCCGGCAGAGCATCAGCGATGTGGCGGCGTGGCTCTTCGGGCCGAACTCGACCGCGATGGGGCAGGTCGAGATCACGCTGGCCGGCCAGGCGAATCCGCAGACGCGGAACCACCGCGACTTCCTGACCGCCGGACTGATCGACCGCGCAGTCCAGGAGGCCTGTGAGGAGGCGGCGAACGCCGAGCACGCCGGCGCCCGCAACACCGGCCTCTCGACGGCCGGCGTGATGTCCGCGATCGATCGCCAGGTGCGCCACATCGTCGACCTGCTCACACCAAAGAATTGCGGCCAGTACCTGGCCCTGCCGGACGGTGAGCGGGTCGCGACGGTCCGCCGCATCGAGCAGCCGAGCGTGAATCCCTTCGAGCTCGAGCGAGCCTCGTAGGAGCCAGAGAATCCCAATCCGAAAGCAAGGGAGAATGAACATGCGCGAACAAACGCTTATCCAGCAGCAGAGCCTCTCACTCGGTGGCTCCCCTCTCGACGACGGCGAAGGCGCCGATGCAGGCGGTCTCGTCACGGTGCTGCACGCCCCCTATGCGGAGCAGCTGCCCGTCGGCGGGCTCAGCGTACGCGAGGTGCGCGAGCGCTTCCGTGACCGTCTCGACATCCATCCCGAAGCCGTCGCCTTCGTCGATGGCCACCCCGTCGACGACGACACCGTGGTGAACGAAGGCCAGCGGCTGATGTTCATGCGACCCGCCGGCGAGAAAGGTGGCCGCTGATGGCGAGGGCACCGAGCGAGGTGGTCACGATCGAGGGCGACGAAGCCGTGGCCACGCTGCCCGAGGGCAGCCGGCGCAAGATGAAGATCTCGGAGCTCGTCCGCCGGATTCGACCCAGCGTTCCGGACTCTTCCGGCGCGATTCTCGCGGACGGCGTGAAGTGCGCCCTCCCCTATCCGGGCGGCCTGGTTCTGGTTCACCAGACCCCGCCGCGGATCCACGGATTCCGCTGGATCGACGCCGACTCGAAGGCCGAATACGGCCCCAAGACGAGCTATCGCCCCGTCCGCCTCGCACTTCCCTACGTGATCGTTCTGGCGGTTTTCGAAGGTGTGGGCCGCGGTACCCCTTTCTTGAGCCAACGCAACGAGTGCTTCTTCGTCAACCAACCGCTCGAGGCGAAGGGGCTCGACACCCCGCTCTGCTTTCCGGCGCTCCTCAACTGCAGCGTGATCGATCGGGGCGACTACCCGATCTCGTGGATCTGTACCGAGCACCTGTCCAAGAAGGATTTCCTGGGTCGCCCGACGCTGGACGCCTCACTCCGCGACGGGCTTGGCGCACTGCTTCGCCATCTCTTCGAATCGGGCTTCAATCGCTCGTCCGAGCAGCACGAAGGGGCGTCGGGATTCAGCGCGTCCGTGGATGCGGCCATCGATCCGCGCATCGCCAATGTCGAAGACTGGGAAAGGGCCACACTCGAGGAGCCACTTTTCGCCATCGAGGTGCCGTGGCTACCCACTGGCCGCTGCCTCGGCGAGATTGCAGCGCGAATCGGCCGCGCTGGCCCGTCGCGCCGCAACAGCTTCACCACCGCGGCCGACCTTGCCCGCGTGATCTTCAGCACGCCGACACAATGAAGGAGAATTCCGTGAGCACTCGATCCAAGACCCGCCGTCCGTCGACGGTGACGCCGATTCTGCTCAAGACCAGCGCACAGACACCCTGGCCCGAGGACGAGCGGCTCTTCTACCTTCTGGGGTGCGACGGCCTCTACCTCTGCCGCGAGCACGAGTTCTTCCGCAGCTGTGTGAAGACGACGGCCGGACCCTCCGAGCTGGCAGCGCAGCAGCCCTTCTTCGAGCCGCGCTTCCCGACGATTCCACGTCCAATCATCGAACGGGCGGTCGGATTCTTCGCGCGCGTAGCCGAGCTGCACGGCTCGGAGGCGGCGGCCCTCCTGGTCTGGGATCGGCCCGCAGCGTGCGTTCGGCTCGTCGTGCCCCAGCAGACCGCGACCGTGAGCGAGTCGGCCGGCGGCTATCGGTATCCGATCGGCGTCCACTACGAACCGCCGCCGGATCTGCCCGAGGAGTGGGTCGTCTTCGGCGACATCCATTGCCACGTGAACCACGCCGCCTATGCGTCCCACACGGACATACACGATGAGTTGCACAGCGCGGGCCTGCACATCGTCGTGGGGCGCATCCAGAACGAGCCACCCGAGATTCACGTCGAAGCGGTGGTCGATGGCGAACGCTTCGTTCTCGCGCCCAAGGAGGTGATTGCCGCGTACGAGAGTCGTCGGATGCGCGTTCCCAAACAATGGCTGGACCGCGTCGAAGTGGATGTCGAGCGCTACCAATGGTCGTCGTACGTGCCCATTCGGGGCGTGAACTGAGCGGATGGCGGGCGTCGGAGAGGCAACAAGAGAGATGTCAGAAAAAGATACGAAGGGAGGCGAGGTGGACGCCGGACGGCGCCAAGGCCTCGTGCCGCATCCCGAGGATCTGCGCGCCATCAAGCTGATCGGGCTGGGGGGCACGGGCGGAATCGTGGCCCGCTACCTGGTGATGTACCTCGCTGCACTGAACGTTCCCGTACGCGTGGTGCTCATCGACGGCGACGAGTTCGAGCCCAGGAATTCGGAGCGAATGTTCTTCTCGCACTGTGGCAACAAGGCCTCGGTGGTCCAGGGCGATATCGCGGCGATGCTCGGCGAGGCGCCCATCACACTCCTTGCCGTCGAACAATTCGTGACAGCGAACAACATCGGCCAACTGATTCACGACGGTGACATCGTCCTGCTTGCGGTCGACAATCACGCCACCCGCAAGCTGGTCGCCGAACACTGCGCCCATCACCTGGACGACGTCTGTCTGATCTCGGGTGGGAACGACGGAGTCGGACAGGACTCGCTCGGGCGGCAGGTCCAAGGAACCTACGGAAACGTCCAGATTCATCTGCGGCGTGAGGGATGCGACCGCACGCCCAGCCTCTTCGCCTATCATCCCGAGATCGCTTCGCCGGCCGATAGGATGCCCACTGACGCCTCCTGCACGGATGCGATCCTATCCGTGCCCCAGATCGTCTTCGCCAATCTCGCCTCGGCGTCGGCGATGCTGAATGCCTTCTATCTCCAGGTCTGCCGCGATCTGGGCTACGCGGAGGTCTGCTTCGACATCCGCGATGCGCTCATGCGGCCCCTGGACTTGCCGGTTCCGGAATAGACGCATCGGTCGATGCATCGTTCGGCCCCGGGCTCAGCGCCTCGGCAATACCCTCATCTCCTGCAGTCGCTCGAGCCACTCCACGAACATCTGCTGGCTGTCGATGCATGGAGCGAAGCCCGCCTGCCGGATCTTGACGGTGCTCAACAATGTCGGGGGTGGCGGCCGCTCACCGCCGCTGTTGAAGAGGACGTCGGCATAGATGAGGGAGTCACCCACGAGCTCGAGCAATCCCGGTGCCTGCAGGCGGTGCTCGTTCACGATCCGATCCCATAGATTCGCCTTCGCGGGGAGTGTCTGGTAGAGGAGTTGCGGCTCGGGAGCTCCTACCTCCATCCCCAATGCATGGGCGATTGCCGGCCAGACGTTCTCCCACACATAGACGTCTCCATTGGTCAGGTTGAAGGTCTCGTTCCGCGCGGCCTCCGCATCCGTCGCCCACTCGAATCCCTGCGCGAGCAGGCGTGCATCGACGCCATCGAGTGGTCCACCGGCCCCACCGGGGTAGGCGAGCGCCCGCCGCCGCGCACGAAGGAGTGCGCCATGCACGCCGATCACCGCCATCAGGTTCATCGGGGAACCGATCCCGTGCCCGTATACGATCGGCGGGCGCCAGATGGTGAACGACCAACTCGCCTTCGACTGGCGCTCGCGAAGCAGATCCTCCTGCAGCCAGTAGAAATTCGGATGCTCGTCACGTGGTGCTCTTTCGAGGCCCGGAATGGACATCGGGTGCACGTGCGCCCCATACGCCTTGGTGCCCTGGAGCAGGCTCACGTGCTCGAGGCGCGGCGAGCCCGACTCGAGTCCATCGAATAGATTGCGCAGCATCTCGAGATTCGTATTCATTTGATCGCGTTCCCGCCAGCCCGCGATCAAACCGGGCTTCTCGAAGAGTGCCGCGTAGATGACGTGGGTGATGTCGGGAAGCGCACCGAGCTGTCTTACGCAGGCCTCCCGGTCGAGCAGATCCACACATAGGTACGATTCACCCGCGGCAGGGGGTCGTCGACGAGAGAGACCGACGGCAGCCCAGTCGGGCAGACGCGAAAAGTGCTCCAATGCGGCCGAGCCGACAACGCCGCCCGCACCGGCAATCAGGATGCTGGGCCGGCCCGCCACTAGCTCCGCCGGACCCTTCCATCCGGACTCATGAACCGCCTACGACGTTCCGTGAGGGCGTATAGGGCAGGTCGAGCGTGCTCACGAGCCCCGGCGCGCAATCACAGACCGCCTGGATCGCGTTGATGACGCGCAGCGCGGTCGCCTGCACGCCGCCGGTATTGTGGTCGCCATCCGCGCCCTCGACGAAGCACTCGAGCGCAACCGAGGGGTTGCCCTTCACGATGCAACGATGGACCCCCGGTCGCCCATCGGGCGGCATCGGCCAATCCGGCGCGATGTCCTGGCGCAACCGGTTCACATGCTCGGTCACCACCACCGGACGGCCATGCGCCATCCCCTCCAGCACGAATCTCACCGCCGCGCAGGTGCCCTTGGCGACGTGCATCATCGGGGTGTCGAAAGCCGCCTCAGCGTAGCGGCGGTCGTAGCTCTCCCGAATCTCGTCGAGCTCGACCCCGAGCTGGTCGGCGACCAATTGCACCATTCCGCCCCAGCCAGCTCGCAGCACACCGGCCCGCGCCATCGGCGGCGTATAGTCGGCCGGGCGCCCGAATCCGAAGCTTACGCCGGTGAACTCTGGATCCTCGTAGGTCGAGTAATCACAGAGCTCCTGGACGCGAATTTCGTCGATTTGATCCGCGAGCTGCAACGCCGCGAGCGGCAACACGTCGCCCGAGAAGCCGGGATCGATGCCGTTCACATAGAGGCTCACACGACCTGCCTGGCAGGCCTTCTCGAGTGGCTCGCGCATCGAAGCATCGGCGTGCTGCGGATAGATCAGGAAGATCATCGACGTCGAGACCACATTCTTGCCGGACGCGAGAATGCGCTCGAGCTCGGGCACGACCTCGTGCGGCCGGGTTTCGCCCTTGACCGTATAGACGACAACATCCGCATCGAGCGTGAGCAGAGCGTCGATATCGTTGGTGGCCACGATGCCGGTTTCCGGCGCAAGGCCACACAGACTTCCGGCATCCTGGCCGATCTTCTCCGGACTGTGCGCATGGACACCGACCAGCTCGAGGTCCGGGTGACGAATGATGTGATGCAGGCTGTGGAAGCCGACATTTCCTGTGCCCCATTGGATGACGCGATGACCCACGAGACGACCTCCTTGGCCGGCAGCATTGACGGCGTGCCGATGACTCTCGCACGCACGCCTTTGGCGTGTCAAACAGGCGTGTCAAACTGGCATGTCACGGCGGACGATCAAGCCATGAGGGCGGCCGGTCGAGGTGTGAATCAGCAGCTGAGCCCTACGAGTAAGCATCGACAGCACCACTGAGAAGTGTCACAGTCACCCCCTGCACCCGACCCCCGTCCAAAGGAGTCCCCCATGACCTCGAGCCAACCCCTCTCCGGCCGCACCGCCATCGTGACCGGCGCCTCCAGCGGCATCGGGCGCGCGATTGCCGAGACGCTCGGTAGAGCCGGTGCGCATGTCTTCCTGGCCGGCCGCACGGTCGCGGCGATGGAATCGTCGTGCAAGCAGATCGAGGAGGCCGGCGGACGGGCCGAGGCCATCACGGCCGATGTGCGCGATCCCGCTCAGGTGCGGAGCCTCGTCGATCGCGCGGTCCTGAAGACCGGACGCCTCGACATCATGGTGAACAATGCCGGTGTCTCCTTCCCCGCCCCGATCCTCGAGGGCGATCCGGAAGAGTGGCGCACGATGTTGGAGACCAACATCCTCGCGTTGCTCGTGGGCTGCCAGGCCGGCGCGCTCGCAATGCGCAAATGCGGCGCGGAGGGACATATCGTCAACATCTCCTCGATTGCGGCGCAGCGCCCGGACTCGGGCGTCTACGGCTCGACCAAACACGCCGTGAACGCGATCTCGGCAACCCTGCGAAGGGAGCTCGAGGAGGACTCGATCCGGGTCGTAAACGTCATGCCCGGCGCAATCGCCACCAATTTTGCGCGCAACTTTGATTCGACATTCATCGCGGGCTTCGTCAAGATGGCCGGACTCGACATCGAGGTAAAGCAGGGAGAGCGGCTGCCAGACCAGGTGTTCGCGTCGCTCAGTGAGAAGCTGAAGCAGATGCTCGGCGATCCGGAGGACGTAGCGAAGGTCGTCCTCTATGCAGTGACGCAGCCCATCCACGTGAACCTGGCCGACATCGTGGTGCGCCCGCCCAAACAACTCAATCTCTGAATCGGGCTAACGCTCGACCGCGCTGCGCACGGCCGCGATCAGCTCCTCGAACTCGCATGGCTTGCGCAGGAAGGCATGTGCGCCATCGCTGAGACCAAAGCGCTCCTCGGCCTGTTCGCGGCTGTAGCCGCTCACGAGAACCACCCGCGAACTGATGTGAGCCTCGCGCAGCCGCCTGAAGGTCTCGCCCCCACCCATGCCAGGCATCTCCAGGTCGAGCACGATGGCATCGAAGGCTTCGTCGACGCGCTCGATCTCTTCCAGCGCCTCTTCGCCGCTGCCGGTGCTGGTCACCGTGAAACCGGATCGCTGCAGACAGTACGTCGACAGCTCGCGAACGGCGATTTCGTCGTCGACCACGAGCACGCGACCCTCACCCCGCTCATGCGCGACCAGCCCCCCGGCGCGTGCCTCGATGCGCGGGCGAAGCCTCGGCTTCGCGGGCAATACGATACGGAAGCAACAGCCCTGGCCGGGTGACGTCTTCAGCAGGATGGCACCTCCATGCGCCTGCACGATTCCGTGCACCGCCGCCAACCCCAGACCCCGCCCCTGGCGGCGTGTCGTAAAGAAGGGCTCGAAGATGCGCTCCTCGGTGGCCTCGTCCATGCCCGGGCCGTCGTCCTTCACCTCGAGCACCACATGATCGCCCGGATGCAGCGTAGAGGCCCCACGTGAACGCGCGAGAGTCTGCGCATCGAGGTGTTGGAGCGAGATGCGCAGGTGGATGACACCGCTCTCATTTCCGATCGCGTCCGAGGCGTTGCGGACCAGGTTCATCACGATCTGACTCAGCTGCGTCGCATCGGCCTCCACTTCGGGAACCCGCCCGTCGAACTCCGCTTCGAGTTGACATTTGGATGAGATCGAGTCCTTGAGGAGACCGAGCATGTCGGAGGTGAGCTCGCAGAGGTCGACCGACTCCAGCTGCGGCTCCTGCCGCCCAGAGCTGGTGAGCAGCTGATCCGAGAGCTGGGCGGCGAAGCGCGCCGCCTCGTGGATCCGCATCAGCCTCTGGCGCGCTTCTTCCGGCGACTCCAGCTCCTCGAGGGCCAGCTGCGCGTTGCCGAGTACCACCGCGAGCAGGTTGTTGAAGTCGTGCGCGATACCGCCAGCCAGCACGCCCAAGCTCTCCAGACGCTGCGCGCGAGCCAGGCGCGACTCGAATCGCTGACGCTCCTCTGCGGCGCGCAGCCTGCCTGTGACCTCGCGCAGATCGGTGATGTCGCGAATGCGCACCGAGTATGCGACCACGCGCCGGCGCGTGCGCCGGCTGGGCAGGGGGGTGGACGTCAGGTCGACCCAGGTGTCGCCGCCGAGCTGCATCTCGCCCAGCTTCGTCGTGCTGCACTGGTGTCCGACCTCGCCAACGAGCAGCGTGCGCTCCAGAAGTGCCCGCTCGGGCGCGAAACCGTCGGTATCGCGCAGCTGCGTGTGGAGCAGGTCGATGCCGTTCAGGTTGCCGGCCGTGGAAGTGCCATCGAGCATACGCTCGGCGGCCGGATTCGAGTAGATCCAGCGGCCGTCGAGCTCCAGGAGCATCACGCCGTCGCTGTCGTGGTGCAGGATCTCACGCAGCGCCACCGGCAGAAGGCCAAAGAGCCGCGAATAGTAGGCGCCATAGAGGAAGAGCGCGCTCGTCATGCCCAGGCCCAAGACCGTCAGATTGAACGGGGCCTGGAAGCGTGGACTAAAGGAGACGAAGTTGAGAATCAACGTGGTGTGGATGCCCGTCGCCATCATCAACGCATTGAGCCGCACGCGAGTATCCTGCGCACGGATCGTCAGCGAGAGGAAGAGCGCGAAGGAGGCCCACGGCAATATGTAGCTGGCGGCCGTGAGCCAAAAACCCGCGGGCTGCTGGACGTTGACCGAACCAATGACCGGCTCGACGAACTGGCCATGCCAGGGGTTCGTGATCATCACCCCCCACGCCACCGCGCTGAGTCCTCCGGGCAGCCAGATCCAGGGACCGCGCGCCCACTCAAAGGGCAGGCCCTGTGATTCCGCGTAGCGCAGGGTCAGGAGCCAGCACGCATATGCGGCGGGTATCGCGCCGCTGTAGACGAGCGCAATTCCCAGCTGCTCGACCCACATCTCTTCGGATACCCGGCTGATCGCGTCCCCAATCAGATAGATCAGGACAAAGACCTGGTAGATCAGGAGGATCGGCCAGAGCGGCTTCGGGGGTCTACGCAGCGCCACGCTGGCGGCGAGGCCGGCGACGAATACGGTCGCGATCAGGTTGGGCAGCAGGTCCAGCAGCACGATCCACCTCGGCAGCAGCAATACCCGATTGGGTGATTCTACCCCGCTGAGGATGGATTAGGGAAGCAAATGCCCCTATGGGCCATGCAGCTCCTCGGACGGCGCAAGAGGACCGATAACGGAGAGCTGCTGCGCGAGAATCTTCGGATCCGAGGTCGGATACGAGCACACCCTGTTCTCACACACGTAGGCCGTGACACGGCCGGAAAGGGCGCGCTTCGACTCGACGAGGGGCACGAGATCGACCATCGCAGCCATTTCTTTCCCCTCCCGCGTGACGGCGAGGACGCGGTTCGGGACGAAGCGCTCACGCAGCGGGCGTAGCATCGCTTCGAGATCGCCCCCCTCTGCGGGTGCGACGATGACGACCTCGCGTGTGCCGGCGAGCTGATCCGAGAGCGTGAGCAAGAGCTCGGACAGACTGGTGGGATCCTTCTGGATCTGGTCGATGACCCCCGCGAAGAGCTGGCGCATCTTCTCGAGGTAGGCGTCGTCGCCCGTGAATGCCGCAAGACGCAGCAGGTTGGCGGCCTGCACCGAGCTACCGCTCGGAATCGCCCCATCGGATACCCGTTTCTCGCGCACGATCACCACCGCCTCGTCGTTCGGAGTCCTGAAGTAGCCGCCACGCTGGACATCCAGATAGTAGGCATCGAGAACCCTCTCCAATGCCAGGGCGTTCGCGAGCCAGCGCGGATTGGCGTCGGCCTCGAAGAGATCCAGCAATCCGGCGATCAAGAAGGTGTAGTCGTCGAGGAAGGCAGGACCGGAAGCCTCGCCGTCCAGGTAGATGCGTTGCAGACGACCTTCCGAGTGCATCCGATTCTGAATGAAGTCGGCCGCACGGCGCGCGGCGTCGACGTACCTCGGCTCGTCGAGTGCGAATCCTGACCTTGCCAGCGCCGAGATCATCAGCCCATTCCAGGCGACGATGATCTTGTCGTCGCGCAGCGGTGGCGCACGCAGGGCCCGGGTCTTGCGGAGCTCCGCGCGCGCAGCGTTCAGCGTGAGGTGCAGCTCGCTCGTGCTGATCCCGATCTCTTCGGCCACGGTCACGTCGCTGCGCCAGCTATGCAGGATGCTCCGCCCCTCGACATTGCCTTTGGGCGTCACGCCGTAATACGCGATGAAAGCGGGCGCCCGATCTACACCGAGCGCAGCCTCGATTTCGACAGGTGTCCAGGTGAAGAACCAGCCCTCATGCGCTTCACCCGTCGTATCCAGGCTGTCTGCGTCGGTCGCGGAGTAGAAAGCGCCCTCGGGCGACGTCATCTCGCGCAGGACGTAGTCCAGAATGCCCCGCGCGATCTGCTCGAAATCATCGCGGCCCGTCAGCTGTGACGCTTCAGTATAGGCCAACGCCAGCAGTGCGTTGTCGTAGAGCATGATCTCGAAGTGCGGGATGAGCCAGCGCGGATCGGTGCTATAGCGATGGAATCCGCCGCCGAGATGATCATGGATGCCCCCGGCCGCCATCCGCTCCAGGGTCACGCTGGCCAGCGCGAGCGACGCGCTCTCCTGCGTCCGGCGATGCTCACGCAGCAGGAATCGGATCGGGAGCGATGATGGAAATTTGGTTCGGCTACCGATGCCGCCCCATGTCTTATCCGCCCTCGTCTCGTACCGCTCTCGCGCCAGATCCAGTGGTGCCGAATCGATCTCATGCGAGGCATCCGCGCTCGCACCGGCGAGCGACGTCTCTAGTCTTGCAACCAACCTGTCCGCATTCTGCTCGATCGCCTCCGGGTTCTCATCGAGCTCCCGCTGGATTCTCCGCAGGATGGTCATGAAGCCCGGACGACCCGCCCGGTCCTCGGGAGGGAAGTACGTCCCCCCGTAGAAGGGCTTTGCATCGGGCGTGACAAAGACGTTCAGGGGCCAGCCACCGCGCTGGCCCATGGCATGCAGCGCGCTCATATAGATGGTGTCGATGTCCGGCCGCGACTCGCGGTCCACCTTGATCGCGATGAAGTGTGCGTTGAGGTACTCGGCACTCGATTCGACGTCGAAGGTCTCCTCCTCCATGACATGACACCAATGGCAGGTCGAGTAGCCGATGCTCACGAGAATCGGGCGCCCCAACCGGCGCGCCTCGGCGAAGGCCTCGTCGCCCCACGGAAACCAGTTCACAGGGTTGTGGGCGTGCTGGCGAAGGTAGGGACTCGGCTCGAGGAGAAGCCGATTCGTATATTTCGGGCGCCCGTCGGTGTGCAGATTGCTGGTGCGCGGCACGTAGTCGGCCCCGCGAGCCGCCAACGCCTTGATGAGCTTCGCGCGTACTTCGCTGGGCAGAGCGGGCGCACCCGGCAACGCCGCAGGAACCGGGCCCACGACGTCCCCATCAGCCAGGGCCGGGGCGATGGTCGGTGCGCCGGGCATCCATGCCACGAGCATGAGACATAGGAGCCCGCAAGACCCCAGCAGGAATCTCCGGCCCACTGGTAAGAAAGTCTGCCGAAGGGTCATGTCGTCAGCGCCGCTTCTCGTCTTCGACCGAGTAGAGTCGCGCCATCATCTGCGAGACCAATCCGCTGACAGGCATCGACAGACCCGAATCGCGCGCCAACTGCAGCGCCCAAGCGAGATCCTTTTCTGCGATGTTCATATGACCTCGGACCAGGCGTTGGTAATCCTCGGTCGTCGTGACCTCGCTCGGAAGCTTCACTCCGGTCAGGTAGCGCTGCATGAGTTCAGTCAGCTGACCGTTGGCTCGACCCGCCTCCTCGAAGACCTCCGTCGACAGGCCAGAGGCCTGCGCGAGCCGACAGCCCTCGTACGCGGCCGCCCACTGGATATAAGTGACGACATTGATGCAGAGCTTGAGCTTCGCCCCACTGCCGAGCTCTCCGGCGTGGATCACCGTCTCGGATGACGCATCGAGAAAGGGCCTCGCCTTCTCGAGTGCGGCCCCATCCCCTCCGACCAGATACGTCACCACACCCTCGGCCGCGCGCTGGTCGCCGCCAGTCACGCAAGCATCCAGCACGGAGACGCCCTTCTCGGCCGCCTGCTCGGCCAGCCCGATCGCCGTGGAGGGCTGGATCGTACTGTGGATGGCAATCACGCTGCCGGGCCGCGCGCCGGCCAGCAACCCATCGTCTCCTTGCATGACGGCCAGGACATGGCGGTCCTCAGGCACGCAGATGCCGATGACGTCGGCGTTCTCGCCCACCTCACGCGGGCACGATGCCTGCTTGGCTCCGCCCGCCACGAGCTCCTTGACGGGATCGTCGATGATGTCGTAGAGCGTCGTCTCGAAGCCCGACGGGGCCAGGTGAGACGCGAGCGGCTTGCCGATATTGCCAAGGCCGATGAAGCCTGCGCGAAGGGGCATGCGGGATCTCCTGACTCCAAGGGGGCGGAGATGTACCGCCAGGTTGCCATCCCCTCCCGGCTGGTCAGAGTAGCTGATCCAGGGCTGACGGAGTGATCAGTCGGCCGCGGCGTCCCAGGGACCACCCATCTTGGCCGCCATGGAGAAGACGCCCCACGAGCCGCAGCGATCGCAGTCCACGTCATTTCCGTAGCAGCAGAAGGGCGTCGTGAAGTGGTCGCCCTCGATGTAGAGCGGCAGCATGGTCTGCTGCATCGGACAGTTGTCCGTCACGAGCCTGCAGTGGGCCGACCGCAGCAGCTCCAGGCTGCGGGACGAGTTCCAGATGAAGCCGGGAAAGCGCCGCTTCAGGTCGAAGACGATGTCGACAGCCTCTTCGCGCTCCTCGTTGCTCTCCCAGGCACGTGCTGAGACCTCGCCCGCGCGAGGGACGTAGAAGCTGAATGTCAGGCCCTGCACTGGGGTGGGGAGAAGCACCTGGACGAGCTCCTCCAGGCGATGCTGGTTCTCGCGGTGCAGCACGCACTGCACCATCACCGTCGGACGGAAGCCATCGGGTATGGCGGAGATGGTCTTCATGACCTTGTCGAATGTGCCCTCGCCGCGCACGGAATCGTTCACCTCCCGTGGTCCGTCGAGCGAGACCACGTAGGTGAGATTCGGGCCGAGGTCCTTGAGTGCGATGGTGCCATTCGTCGTGATGGTGTTGCGTTGAAAGAGCGTCAGCCCCACTTCGATCAGCCGCCAACGAAGCATCGGCTCGCCGCCCATCCACAACATCGTCCTGATCCCGTGCCGATCGCGCAGGCGCCGCAGCTCGCGGAGAAGTCGATCCGGCTTCATCTCGCCTTCCGCATCGTTCGGGTTGCCGTCGCGGAAGACGAAGCAGTGGCGGCATCGCAGGTTGCAGTGGTTCGTGACGTTCACCATCGCGCCCGCGTACTGGGGCGGCGGCTCGAGGGTGAGACGGCGGGGCCCGTGTGCACCGGGCTGTGGAATCGCGGGCCCGGGTGAGATGGGCTGGGAGGGCAGCGTAGGGGTCGCGTCACTCATGGTCGACTCCGGGCAGATCGGGCTCTGGCGGCCAGCTTAATCCATGCCTCTGGAGAGGCCCATGGCCACTTCCCATCCGTGGACCCCAGCTGGGGATACACGATCTTCCGTGACATTATGGCTCAGTGTGATAGCCGCCTTCACTTGCTTACTCGTGAGCACACGCTGACTGGCTCCTGCGCCATCCAAGCGAGGCATGTTGGTTGCTGTCTGCTTTTGGACTCTCCGCGTGCGAAGATGCGCTCTCAGAGTGGGAGAACCGATGCAGCTGGATGGTCTTCGCAAGACCCTGCACCAGGTGAACAAGATAAGGTACCGCCCCGTGCTGCTCCAGAAGATCGCACGGGGCTACTTCCGAACCCTCGTGCTTCGCAAGCCTACGCTGCGGATCGTGGAGTTCTCGATCAACCACGCGTGTCAGTCCAAGTGTGGATATTGCTATGCGGCCAAGTTCCGGCGCCCGGGTGAATGCATGCTCGACGTCGACGAAATCCGCGATATCTGGATGCAGTCGGCGAAGATGGGGGCATTCGGAAGCCTGATTCTCGGCGGCGAGCCGACCCTCCACCCCAATTTCATGGATATCGTCGCCACGCTCGAGCCCCGAAAGAATATCGTCACCTTCGCGACGAATTGCATCACGCTCAGCGAGAAGATGATCGTGGAGCTGAAGCGGATCGGAGTCTTCGTCATCTATGTGAGCATCAACTCCACAGACCCCGCCACCAATGATCGGGTGCGGGGATACGAGGGTCACCACGAACACGTGATGCGTGTGCTGGACGCGTGCAAGCGTCATGGAATCGACGTGATGCTGCCCATCACCACCTCGAAGGAGCTGCTTCCCGAGACCATCAAGCTGCTCGACTTCGCTGAAGAACACGACATGACGGCGAGCATCGGACTGCTTTCGCCCACGGGACGACAGGAAGGTCAGAAGCAGGAGCTCTTCGACCAGAGCTTCTGGGCTGACCTCCGCAAGCTCTACGATCGAAACCCTGGTCTTCGCGGGGACTGGGATACCAATCTCACACTGAAGGTTGGCTGCCCGGCGGGCTTCGAGAAGATCCACATAAGCCCCTACGGTCACGTGACGGGATGCGCGATCCAGCCAATGTCCTTCGGCAACCTACGCGACGAGCCTCTATCAGATGTGCTGGTCCGCATGCGGGAGTTCAAGCACTTCGCGAAGCGCCCCAAGCACTGCATCGTCGCTCTGGACGAGGAATTCATCGAGGACTACCTCGACCACGCCATCGGCGAAGCGTCGACCCCCTACCCGGTCGAAGAGAATGCCTACTACGGAGCCGATTGCGGTAGGGCAGGAGACTGCACGAGATCGGTTGCCCGAACGCACTGATCCATTCTCCCCTGCGGCGTATCCATCATCTGTGATCATGTATATGATTTCTCGTAGAGGGCTTGAGGGTTCCCTGACACGCTGAATCCCAGTAGCGAGGAG
>JAFDDH010000415.1 GCA_019310975.1 Deltaproteobacteria bacterium
CCCGCAGCTCTTCAACCTCTTCACCCGGCGCCAATCACTCGACTGGGTCTCGGTTCCGGACAGCGTGCCCTACGCGCTCGGAACCGTGGCGCAGAAGTTCATCGACCCCTGGCCGCTCGGCCTGGCGGCCCTGACCGTGGTGGTCCTGCTGGCCTCGGGAGCCCGAGCCTGGCGCGGGGACCCCGATGACCGACCCGGTCTCGTACTCGCCTGGTTCCTCGTCCCCTTTGGGGTTCTCGCGCTGATGCTCACTCTGCTCGACGTCAACCTGATCGAACGCCGATACCTCCTGTTCGCTGCGCCTGCTGCGCGGATCCTGATCGGTGCGCTGCTCGCAATTCCGCGACGCCGGCCGCTCGTCGACGCTCTGCCTCTGCTCGTCTTCACCGCCGCCACGATCGTCTGGGTTCTGCTGCCGCATCACGCGCGCACGGGGACGTTCGCCTTTCGCGAAGATCAGCACTGGGATACTGCGGTGAGTGAGATGCTCGCAAGCTACCGGGAAGGAGACCGGGTGCTACTCGCGAGCCGCTTCGTCGAGATGGATCTCGTCGCGGCCGGTACGGCGAGCGATTCGACACGCGATTTCGTGACGTGGCCGCTCGAGGCGCATCTTCCCGCGGACGTCCGTCTGCCCTACACCGCGTTGCCTTACAGCGTGAGCCCCGCAACCGGGCCAATGTTCGAGGCCATCGCACGCGAATCTCTTGCGGCGCCGCGCGTGTGGGTATTGGGGGCCGGCCCAAGCGTCAGAGCCATCACGAAGCTAGTGGCGGAAGATCCACGCGTCAGCTTTGCCCGCAACGATCGCCACGGTGGGATCCGCCTGATCCTGCTGACACGATGACCGACGTCCGGCCCGACCCGCCCCTGCAGGATCGGCTTTCGGCTGCGCCTCACCGCTCGCTCCCCGATCCGCTGTGGTGGCATCTCGCACTGCTCCTCGCTGTCAGCATCGGCTACGAGTCGGCATTCATCTACCACGGCCTCAACCTCTACGACGAAGGCTGGCCGCTGTACAGCGCCATGCGCCTCCACGCCGGAGGCGTGTTGTACCAGGACGTCTTTTTCGTCTTCCCGCCCGGGCACCTGCTCGCAGCCTGGATCGGCTATGCGCTCGACCCGCCGGGCATCGTCATCGCGCGAATCGTCTACGCGGCCTTCAACGTGAGCCTGTGCGTAGCTATCTACTTCCTGGGCCGGCGGCTGCTTCCTGCCTCCTTCGCGCTACTTGGCAGTCTGTTGCTCGCCGTGGCCGCACCGGACACCCACTTGTACCATTACCACTTCGGCTACCGCTATCTCGTCTTCAGTGTGCTGGCCCTGCTCGCCTTTTCCGAACGACTGCGGACAGGCGACGCGCGCTGGCTGCTGGCGGGCGGAATGTGCACCGGTATCGCGCTCTGCTTCCGGCTCACACCCGCCTTCGCGGTGAGCGTCGCCGTCGCGGTCGGCATCCTACTCGCCGAAAGTGACTGGCGGCGCTGGCTCCGAGATGGGGGGCTCTTCGCCGCGGGGCTCGCGATCGTCGCGGTCCCGGTCGTCACATGGTTCGCCCATGGCATCGGCCTGGAGGTGCTGTGGCGCGAGGTCGTAGTTCGGCCAATCGCCATGACGGATCTCCAGAGCATCGAAATTCCCGACGCAACCCTTCCGGAATTCTGGAACCGCCTCGCGATCAACGAGCTCTTCACGGCGATCCAGTTTCGCGCCTGGGCCATCCTCTACGCCGGCTATGCGGCGGCGCTCGGCTACCGGTGGGCCCGCGACCTGAAGGCACGCCGCCCGTTCTATCCGGTGCTGCTCGCGGTGGTCGTCGTCTGGGGCGCCGTTTTCTTCCTCCGCACACAGGGCCGATCCGACAGCGGCCATCTGGAGTCCGCGCTTCCGCCGGTATGTCTCGTGCTCGCTCATTCCCTGAGTCGGCTACTGCCGTGGCAACGTCGGGGCCGAGAGCGCGAAGGCTGGACCAGACGGCTGGCGACGGGCGGCCTGATCGTCGGGACACTCGCCGCCTGGATCTTCCTCTTCGGGACGGACCACCTGCTGACCTCGGGGCGCCTCAGTGCGGCCCCGTACGAATCTCTCTCCGGCCGGATCTCCGTCCCCAACGATTGGCAGACGCGGTCTCTCGACGGACGCATCCGAAGATTGGTCGAGCGGACCGATCCAGGCGACACCATCCTCGATCTTTCCGCCGCACCGATGGTGCACGTCTTGACCGGCCGGCCCGGCCCCGGGCGGTTCGATGTCGTCGTTCCCGGCACCTTCCTCGACGCGAACGAAGAGCGCCGCTTCGTCGAACTCCTCGAAGCCCACCCACCCGCAGTCGTCGTCACGGCCACGAAGCCGTTCGACGGCATGGCTTCGCGCGCCACCTCCGCGACCGCTCCCCTGGTCGCCGGCTGGCTGCGAACCCATTACCGGATCGACCACGTGACCGGCGACTACAAGCTCTGGGTTCCACGCGAGACGCCGCGCGGCGAGTGACTCCCAACCCGGATTATTCATGATCGCCCTGCTGCAATCGGCGATAGCACTCACGAACGGCCGGGCTAGTTGGGCCAGTAGATGTATTCGTCGTCCGGCGCATCGGGGCCCTTCAACGTCTTGTCGATGCTGATCGGCGCTTCGATGAGCGCGGGCCAGGCGGGCTCGACCTGCTCCTGGTTGTGCGCGGCGAGCATCACCTGCATGGCG
>JAFDDH010000175.1 GCA_019310975.1 Deltaproteobacteria bacterium
GAGCAGCGAGTAGCCCGTGATGGTGATGACGTCGCGGATACCGGGCGTCGCCAGCAGGGCCTCCGTGACCTGCTTCGAGGCATCATCCGTGCGAACCAATGAGGCCGCGTCGGGTAGCTGGGCGGAGGCAAAGAAGTAGCCCTGGTCCTCGGTGGGCAGAAAGCCGGTCGGCAGCTGGTTGAAGCCCCAGCCCGACGCCAGGGTAATGCCTGCGAAGATCGCCATCGCGAAGGCGGTCCGCCGAATGAAGCGCTTCACCACGGCCATATAGCCCTCGCTCACCCGGTCGAAGCCGCGGTTGAAGGCGCCGAAGAAGCCTTTTCGCCGCTGCTGGGTGGGGCGCAGCAGGATCGCGGAGAGGGCCGGGCTGAGCGTCAGTGCGTTGAGTGAGCTGATCACCGTGGCCGCCGCGATGGTCAGCGCAAACTGTTGATTGAGGAGTCCCGTGATACCGCCCATCATCGCCGCCGGCACGAAGACCGCCAGCAGCACCAATGTCGTGGCGATGACGGGCCCGCCCACCTGCTCCATGGCACGCACGGCGGCGTCGCGCGGCGACATGCCCTCGGCGTCGATCAGGCGAGTCACGTTCTCCACGACGACGATGGCGTCGTCGACCACGATCCCGATCGCCAGCACCAGCCCGAATAGCGTCAGCATGTTGATCGAGAAGCCGAGCATGGCCATGACCGAGAAGGTGCCGATCAGCGAGACGGGAATCGTGACGGCGGGAATCAGCGTCGAGCGCCAATCCTGCAGAAAGACGAAGATGGTGAGGAAGACCAGCGCGATGGCGATCAAGAGGGTCTCGTAGACCTCGGCGATGGAGGCCTCGACGGCCTTGGTGGTATCGAAGGGGATGCGCCACTCGAGGCCCTCGGGGAAGCGTTCTCCCATGCGCTCCATGGCGGCACGCACGCTCGCCGCTACGTCCAGCGCGTTGGCGCCCGGCAGCTGGTAGATCGAGATGGCGGCCGTCGGGCTGCCGTTCAACATCGCGGATTGGTTGTAGTTCTGACTGCCGAGCTCGACGCGCGCCACGTCGCGCACACGGGTGATTCGGCCGCGTTCGCCCGTCTTGAGGATGATGTCCTCGAATTGCTCGACCTCGGCCAGGCGGCCGAGGCTGTTGATCGCGTACTGGAAGCTCTGGTCGTCCGGGGCCGGCGGCTGGCCAATCTGCCCGGCTGCCACCTGCACGTTCTGCTCGCGGATTGCGTTCGTCACATCCTGGCTGGTCAGGTCGCGGGCCTTCAGCTTCTCGGGATCGAGCCAGACCCGCATGCTGTAGTCGGAGCCGCCGAAGACCGATACGTCGCCGACGCCCGGCAGCCGCTTCAGCTCGTCTGTCAGGCGCAGCGTCGCGTAGTTGCTGAGGTAGAGGGTGTCGTAGCGCCCGTCCGGAGACGTGAGCGTGATGAGCAGAACGATGGCGGTGGACTGCTTCTTGGTCGTGACGCCCTGGCGTTTCACCTCCTCGGGGAGGCGCGCCTGGGCGATGGCCACACGGTTCTGGACCAGCACCTGCGCCATGTCGAGGTCGGTGCCCACCTCGAAGGTGACGGTGAGCGAGTAGGTGCCGTCGTTGGCGCTGGTGGAGGACATGTAGATCATGTTCTCGACGCCGTTCACCTGTTGCTCGATCGGGGCGGCCACCGTATCCGCCACCACCTGGGCGTTGGCACCGGGGTAGGAGGTGGAGACGCGCACTGTGGGCGGCGTGATATCCGGGTATTGCGCGATCGGCAGCCCTGGCAGCGTGATCGCGCCAGCGAGCACGATCACGATGGCCACCACCGTGGCGAAGATCGGGCGGTCGATGAAGAAGCGGGAGAACACGCGCGGGCTACTCGCTGCCCTGCGTGGTGCGGGCCGTGCTCGCGCCGCTGGGCGGTGTGGGCTGCGCCTCTTCAGGGTTGACCTTGGCACCGGGGCGCGCCCGCTGAAGCCCGTTCACGATCACGCGATCCTCGCGGCGAAGCCCAGCCGTGATCACACGCAGGTCGCCGAGCCTGGCTCCGAGCTCGAGGCGGCGATGCTCGACCACGTCTTTGGAATTCACCACCAGCGCGTAGCGTCCGCTCTGATCGGCCCCCAAGGCGTTCTCCGGAATCAGCAGTGCCCCCTTTCGCACGCCGATCGGCACCCGGACCCGTACGAAGGTGCCCGGGAAGATGATCTGATCGAACTCACCTTCGTTGGGGAGAATGCCCCGCACCTCGAAGGTGCCGGTGTCCGGGTCGATCTCGAGCGCCGTAAAGTCGATCTGGCCTACGTGCGGGTAGCCGGCCTCGTTGGCGCGGCCCACCTCAAGGCTCGCCGCCGGCCGCTCGTCATAGGTCTGGCCAAGCTCGATCCGCTCAGCGGCGCGCTGGTCCTGAAGCGCCAGCAGGTCTCTTTCGCTGATGTGGAAATACACGTAGAGGGGCGAGTATTGCAACATATCGGTGAGGCGCGTGGCTTCCTCCACGCCGACCAGGTTGCCCATGTCGACGAGGTGGCGGCCGACCCGGCCCGCGATTGGTGCCGTCACGTGGGCGTAGTCGAGATCGAGCTCCGCCGAGTGGGTGTCCGCCTGCGCGGCCGCCACGGCCGCAGTGGCCTTGTCGCGATTGGCGCGCTTGCGGATCAGGTCGAGCTCGCTCGTCGCGCCCCGCTTGAACATCTGGCGTGTGCGGTCGAACTCGATCTTCGCCAGCTCGAGCTCGGCCTGGCTGCTCGAGAGCTCCGCGTTCGCGGCCTCGAGCGTGATCTCGAAGGGTTCCGGGTCGATGAGAAAGAGCGGATCGCCCTTCGCGACGTTCTCGCCGGCCTTGAAGTACATCTCGAGCAGGAAGCCCTTGACCCGCGCCAAAACCTCCACGGTTTCGACCGCGCGCGTCGTGCCCGTGTACTCGACGTAGTTCGTCACGTCGCGAATCTGCGGATGCATGGTGGTCACCGTCGGCGGCGGTGGCGGTGCGTACTCGTTGGCGCCGCATCCGACTGCGAGTGCGGCTACGAGTAGGCCACGCCAGCACGCCGGTGCGCTCGATTGAGACATGATTTCGATCGCTCCTTCGAGGTCACCCCACGGTGTCACTATAGCGGCCCCACGAGCTACCCTCGCCGCATGTCCAGTCTCGAAGCGCGCATTTCCGCCGAGCCGCGTGAGTCCGGTCGTCGACGTCCGGCCGATGTCGGCCTGGTGGCCGGGCCGCTTGCCGCTGTGGCGGTCTATCTCGTGTTGCCCGAGAGCTACGTGGCCAGCGGCGAGTCCGTGGCGTTCGGGCATGCCGGCCGTGCCACCGGCGCGATCGGCGTCTGGATGGCGATCTGGTGGATGACCGAGGCGATCTCACTCTATGCTACAGCGCTGCTGCCCCTGGTGCTGCTTCCGCTCTGCGGTGTGCTCGGCATGCACGAGACGGCCGCTCCCTACGCGCACGAGCTGATCTTTCTCTTCATGGGTGGGTTCGTGCTGGCGCTTTCGATGCAGCGCTGGGGCCTGGATCGCCGTCTCTCTCTGCATGCGCTGCGTCTCTTCGGAACCCGGCCGGATGCCGTCGTGGCCGGCTTCATGTGCGTGACCGCGGGACTGTCCATGTGGGTCTCGAACACCGCGACATGCGTGATGATGCTGCCCATCGCGTTGGGCGTGATTCGCGCAATCGACACGCGGCCGGGCGACGATGGATCGGAGGGCCGTGTGGCCTCGCCCTTCGCGGTCTGTCTCCTGCTCGGGGTCGCCTATGCGGCGTCGATCGGCGGTGTGGGCACGCTGGTCGGGACGCCGCCAAACCTCTTCCTTGCCTCGTACGCGAAGAGTCACCTCGGCGTGGAGATCAGCTTCGCCCGCTGGATGGGCGTCGGGTTGCCCATCGTGCTGCTCTTCCTGCCCGTCACGTGGCTGCTGCTCACCCGCGTGCTCTTTGCGCTTCCGCGCCAGAGGGTCGACGGGGCACGCGAGCAACTCGACGAGGAGCTCCGCCTTCTCGGTGCAATGAGCCGGGGCGAGTGGGCGAGCCTCGTGGTCTTCGCATCGACGGCACTGGCCTGGATGACCCGGCCCTGGCTGATTCAGATCGAGATCGTTGGCCGGCGTCCGCTCGCGGGACTGACGGATCCCGGCATCGCGATGACCGCCGCCCTCATCCTCTTCGTGATTCCGGTCGGGGAAGGCCGCCGCCGATTCGCAATGGACTGGCCCACAGCCTCGCGTCTGCCCTGGGGATTGCTCCTGCTCTTCGGGGGTGGGCTGAGTCTCGCGCAGGCCATCCGCACGAACGGTCTGGGCGAGTACATCGGCCACGCATTCACGTTTCTCGGCGCTGTACCGGAATGGTTCTGCGTTCTCGCGGTGGTCAGCGTGATGGTCTTCCTCACCGAGATCACCAGCAATACGGCCACGGCGGCCAGCCTGATCCCGATCCTCGGCGGGATCGCGCCCGCGATGGGTGTGGAACCTCTACTTCTCGTCGTTCCCGCCGCGGTGGCGGCGAGCTGCGCGTTCATGCTGCCGGTGGCGACGCCGCCGAATGCCGTCGTATTCGGCTCGGGGATGATCCGCCTGCCGCAGATGGTGCGGGCCGGACTTGGACTCAATCTGCTCGGGATCGTCCTCATCACCGGGCTCTGCTACGTCCTGACGCTGCGCGTGCTCGGGCTCTAGGGCGTGCGTCAGGCGCGCGTCAGGCGCGCGGCGGATGCGCGTCGAGCAGCTTGCGGCTCTTCTCCCATAGGAGTGCGCCCTTGCGCGGATCCATTGCCTCCGGCGACGGATCCTTCCTCCGCAGCATATGCAGGTAGAGCCCGGTCTCCCCTTCGATGGACCGGCTACAGGCCAGATGGACGACCGGCGCCGCGGCCTTCGCGGGCGACTGGAAGGCCAGGCCGAGCACTACGTCGAGCACCGGTTTGAGGAGCCCGGGCGCGTCACGAGTGATATTCGAATTGATCGGGCCCGGACACAGTGCGTGCACCGACACGCGTACCTCGTCGTCCGGGTTGAGGCGCCGCGAGAGCTCGCATGCCAACGTGCACATATGCAGCTTGCTGTGGCCGTATTGGGCCATGCCGTCGCGGATTCCGTAATCGACGAACTCGCCGAAGCGATCGAAGTCGATCGGGCTGGCGGAGCGATGACTCTCGGACGAGACGAAGACGATGCGCGGCGCGGACACGCCCTCGCGCGCCCCTCGCGGCACGATGACACCATCTTCCAGCAGGCGATCGATGAGCAACCGGTTGGCGAGGAAGTGAACGCCGAACATCACCTCGAAGCCCTGCTTGGTGCGATACGCCTTGGCGGGCATGAGGCCCGCATTCAGGACGACGACATCCAGCTTTCGTCCGCTTTCGCGCAATGCGTCGGCCAGTCCGTGTACGCAGTCGAGATCCGCCAGATCCACCGGGAGCATCTCGACGTTCTGGCTGCCCGAGGCGCGCTTCACGTCTTCACCGGCCTCGGGAATTCCGCTGCGGCAGGCCATCAGCACGTGCGCTCCGCGCCGTGCCAGCTCGACGGCGAGCGCCTTGCCGAGCCCGCTGCTGGCTCCGGTGATCAGGCATGAGCGGCCGTCCAGACGGTCGTCTTCGCCGGGGCCCTCGATCTTCCCGGTGCTGCTGAAGCGGTCCAGGATACCCGTGAGCGTGGCCGAGAACGCATTGTGATGGCCCACGCCGGTGGCACCCGAGTCAGTCGTCGACTTGCTCATGCGCTCCCCTCCTCTTGCGCGTCGCGCTCGTGCATCCCGCTCTCGAATGGGACGCCGTAGTGGCTGCGATAGAAGCCGAGCTCGGATTCGAGCCGCTCCGCGTCGAGACCAAAATCCGTGAGCGAATAGCGGTGCTGCCCGAAGCGATGCTGGACATTGCGCTCGCTGGTCTCGCGCGCCGCGCGCTCTTCGGCCTGGCCGAACTCGAGGCCCGCGAAACTGTGAATCGCCTCGAGGACCTTGATCGGCTCGGCGACCAGATCGTAGTACGACACATCGAGGAAGTAGTGGTCCGGCAGGCGCGCCCGCACCGCCATCGAGCGCTCGAGCACGCGGCGAATCTTGCCCAGCCAATGTTCGGCCAGCTCGTCCGCATCGACGTCGTCGCTGAAGATGCAGGCGCCGTGGGCCACCATGCTGCAGAAGGAGGCCGTCGTCTTCTGCGGGTCGCGATGTGTCTGAATGACACGAGAGCCGGGCAAAACCGCGAACAATGTGTCGAGGTACTCGAGGTGGTGTGGCGTCTTCAATACCCAGTGCCGCCCGGGCCGCTGCCAGAGCAGCACGCGCATCAGTGTGGCCATATACTCGTAAGCGGGCCGATTGTCCTGCTCCTCGAGCCAGGCCGCATAGCTGGGAACGCGCGCCATCGCCTCGGCGGACTGGCTCATGAAGTGGTGGTCGAGCAGGAGGACGTCCTCCTCCGGTGCGTCGTGCTCGACTGGATGGATCGCGAAGAACTGTGGCGCCAGGTACTTGAGGCCCTGCTCGGCACGGCGTGCCAATCGCATGCGCGCCGTGGCTTGGCCGGGCTTCTCGCCCGGGAAGGGAGCCGGATTGACGGCCTCCCACGAGGCGAGCGAGCGTGCTCCCGGATTCGAGGCCAGCAGCCGATGCAGCGTCGTGGTTCCGGTTCGTTGCAGGCCAGCGATCACCACGACACGATCGAGCGGGATCGTCTCGATCTCCGGATGTTCGCGCAGGAGCTGCTGGACACGCAGGCGGTTGATCAGCGCATCGACGAATCGGCGGCGTTGGATGATGCGGCCGAGGGTCGAGAGCCGCGCCTCGCTCTCCAGGGAATCGATCAGCACCGAGAGCGGCTCGCGGAAGGACTCGTCCCCGAACTCGCGCAGTTCGGCCCTCTTGCGTGCGGACCCGATCAGGGAATCAACGTCCAGGCGTGGCTCCAAACCCATGCGTGCTGCACCGCGCCCGACTGCGTTGAGGAGCGAGATCGGCAGCGGGCGCTTGGGGCGTTCGAAGCGGGATGTGGGGTCGGCGGTCATATCCAATTTCAAAGCCCGGCTGAGGGCTCTCCTCCTAGCTAAAGGCTCTCCTCCCGGCTGAGGGCTCTCCTCCTAGCTGAGGGCTCGTACTTCGTCGATCTTCATTACGCGCGTTCGCGGCTGCGGATGCTCGTTGGCGCGCACCCAGCGCAAGCACATGGTTCCCGAGTCGTGACCGACTGTATCGATCCAGTTGGGACGGCCCGGGTCCTCGTGGGCGACCACGATCCGCACCGAGCCGTCCGTCTCGTACTTCGCCGTGTGCTTGTTCACATGCACTGTGTGGTAGCGATAGTCGAGGGACTCCATCCAATAATTATTCAGCTGGAAGTTCCAGTGCTCGCACTCGGGCGGCGTGGCCTCGATGACCAGCGCCTCGTCGGGGCCGAGTCGCCAGTGGCTGTGGTAGTAGATGATGTTGGGGTCGCCACCCGCGGCATTCGAGCGCTCGGGATCGAAGAGCGGAAGCTCGTTGCTATGCGTCTGGAAGTCGCGCGCCCACTTGGCGAAGAGTAGGGAGGCGCCGGCCACCAGCGTGCTGGTGGAGCGCAGTCCCTCATCGATGAGCTTCGGTGTGATTGGGGCGGGCCGCGTCGCTCCGCCGATGCGCTCGATCGTGAGGTCCGCGGGCTCCTCGTTGTCCCGATCGAGGAAGGTCATGCGGACCACCAGCGTGCCGGTTTCCGGCGTCATCGGCAGCCAGTTGCCGGGGCGCTCGTCGCACGAGAGTGTGACGCTGAAGCGGCCGTCGTCGGCGATCTCCATCTCGGAGCCCTCGAGGTAGCCGGTGGGTGGCATGCCTCCGCTCTGCCCGTAGTGGCCGATCTGCGTTCCGAAGCCGAGGTAGTGGACGCTCCCTCGCAGTCCGCTGATCCGGTACTCGTACTCACCGCTGATACACGCCGTCAGATAATAATTGTCCGGATTGTCGGCGCCCATCTTGGTGGTCTCGTGCACGACACGGTGCAGGACTGGCGCGTCCGCATCGGCGTGCTCGATGAACGCCTCGAGGCCGGCGCGCGTCAGCCGCGTGAGGTAGCGGTAGCCTTCCGCCTGGTCGAAGGCGCCGTGCGGTGTGCCCGGGAAGCTCAGCGAGGCGCCCGCCGCCTTGAGGGTGTCGCAGAACTCGTCCCAAGCCTGACCACTCACGATGCGCTGGCTGTGGACGTCGTCCTCGGTCCTACCGCGCAGACGCAGCAGCAGCAGGTTGAACCTGCGAAAAAGCCCCAGGATCGAGATCAGGATCCTTCTCACGGTCATTCTCCCGTCCCATGGGTTGAAAGTCGGTGAT
>JAFDDH010000176.1 GCA_019310975.1 Deltaproteobacteria bacterium
GCCGCAGATCGGCGCGGGCCGAATCGAGCAGAGGAAGCGCCCAAGCGATCACGGGATCCGGTGCAATTCCGCGCAAGCAGCGATGGTCGATGGGGCACTCGCGCCGGTAGCAGGGCCGACATGCATCCTGCGTCTCGAAGACGCGAACTGCAGCCAGGTTGGCGTTGGTCTTCGCGACACTCGTCGGCCCGAAGAAGACACTGCAGGGCACGCCGAACGCAGCGGCCACATGTCGGGCGCCGGCGTCGTTGCAGACCAGCAGCGCGAGCAAGCGAACCAGGGCCTTGAGCCCACCGGTGTCGAGCCGGCCGGAAAGATCCACCACCGGCTCGCGCATCCCGGCCGCGACCTCCGCGCAGACGGGCGCCTCGGCGGCCGTGCCGATCAGCACGCTGCGCGCTCCGGCGCTCGCCAGCGCGTCCGCCACGCGGGCAAAGTGCTCGGCCGGCCAACGCTTGGCTGGGCCATAGGCCGCGCCGGGCGCTAGCCCGACCAGCAGGTCGCGGTCGACGTCGATCCCACTCACTGCGAAGATCTCGGCCACAGCCGCCTCCTCGCTCGGAGTCGTAAAGAGTTTTGTCGTCTCGTCATCCGCTTTGATTCCGAGCGATTCGATCAGGTGCAGCACCGAGCGCTCGCGCGCCACCATCCGGCGCGGCCCCCACTCCGCGAGCGGAGGGACACCGTCATGCAGGAGCGGCGTTCGGCCGCCGCGCCGATAGCCGACCACATGTCGGACCCGGGCGAGTCGCATCAGCGCCGCCGATGAGAAGGAATCCGGCAGGCAGACACCCAGGTCGAAGCGAGCCTTCCGGTGCAGCAGGGTCGCCTCGAAGAGCAGAGCGCGTGCGCCCCGATGATACGACGTGACGGGCCAGACTCGGTCGACGTCGGGCGAGCCGGCCAACAACGGCTCGAGGCCGGGCCGGATCTGCACGGTGATGCGTGCCTTGGGGAAGCCTTTGCGCAGCGCGTGCAGGCCCGGGGTGGACATGACCACGTCGCCGAGCCAGTTCGGTGCGCGCACGAGGATCTCGCGCACTTCCCGGGCCTGACCCTTGGTGAGCGCGCTCAAGGTGCACTCCGGGCCAGTGGTAGAGCATCACCCAAGAGGTCGAGCGCCGCCTCGATGACCTGCTCGGACGAGATCGCGTTCATGCAGTCGACCTCCGCACACCCACGCCGGCACGGACTACAGGGCATGTCGACGCGCACACGGCGCCAGGGCGTTGCGGGATTCGGCTCGTTCTCGACTGGATGGGTCGGGCCGATGAGCTGCACGACGGGCGTCCCGACCGCCGACGCGACGTGCAGCGGACCGCTATCACTTCCGATGAAGAGAGCGCACGCGGCGTAGAGGGCTGCGAGCTCTACGAGATCCTCGGTCGCAGGCGCCAGCCGGGCCGCACCACCGGCCCCCGCCACCACCGCCAGGGCAAGCGCGCGCTCCTCGCGGCGCGGCCCCGCGGTCACAACACACGGCCTGCCCGTCTCGCGGGCCAGCCTGCGCGCGACCTCGGAATAGCGCTGCGCCGGCCATCGCTTGAAGGGCGTGCCCGCACTGGTGCCCGGGTGCATCACCACCGCCTGGCGGCGTCCGCCGCCCAGGGCGTCCACCATGTTGTGGCGAGTGGCCGGATCGAGCGCGATCGCGCCGGCCTCCGGCTTCATCTCCTCACCGGCAGGACCTGCAAGAAACGTCACCAGCCCGGCATTGCGGCGGAAGCGCGAGAGCGGCGGGGCGCAGAGCCGGGCGCGCCGGTTGAGGAGGAGCGAGCTGAGCTCGCGCGCGTAGGGGGCCGCATAGCCTACGCGCACCGACGCACCGCTGGAGCGCGCCAGCAGCCCGCTCTTGAGGATGCCGTGCCAGTCGACGACCAGGTCGAAGCGCCGCGAGCGGAGATCCAGAACGACGCTGGCCAGTCGGCGCACGAGACGCGCGATCCGCAAACCGCGAAGCTCAGCCTCGAGCGCAGGGCGTGGCAGGACGATCACGTCGTCGATCTCCCTACACGCCGCCACCACGCCGGCCGAGGCCGGTTCGACGAGCCAGGAGATCTGCGCCATCGGATACAGCCTGCGCAGACCCGCCACCGCCGGCAGTGTGCGCACCACGTCACCGAGCGCGCCCAGTCGGATCACGAGGATTCGATCGGCCCGCGGCGCATCGGAGAGTGGATTCAGGCAGTCGGTGGAAGTCGCCATCGGGACCCGTGCATGGGGGCGATCGGAGCTGCACTAGCATACCGCCGCATGCGATCTCCGTGCACCCCGATCTCCTCGCCCTGCCGGCAGCGGCGTGCTCGCCCGTCCGACTCGGGGGCGAGGGCTTGAGCGCGACCAGATGGCGCCAGGAGCGCACACGCGATATGTGGTGGATGGTCGACGCACGCGAGGCGGAAGCCGTCCGCATGCTGGGATGGGGCACGCGAGACGCTGCGGCGCGCCTGCTCGCGCTCGGCGAAGGCAGGGCTGGCGATCGACCCGGCCGCGCGCCGACGCGGGTGATTGCGCTTCCGGGCCGCGATGACGCCCTGCATTTACGCCGGGTGGTGCACGGCGGCGCCCTGGCGCCGCTCTGGCGCGGCCGGCTCGCCGGACCCGGGCGCGTGCACGACGAGCTTCTCATCACCGCCGACCTCCGCAAACGCGGCGCGCCGGTGCCACGCGCGGTGCTCGGCGTTGCGCTTCGTGCCGGAGGGCTCTGGCGTGCGAGCCTCGCGACGATCCACATCGAGGGCGCCGCCGATGGGATCACCTTCCTGGCCAGCCGGCCCACGCCGGGCGAAGTCGAACCCGCCGCGGAGGCAGCCGGACGGGCGTTGCGATGCTTCCACGACTGCGGCGGATGGCACCGCGACCTGCATGTGGGCAATCTACTCGTGCGATCGGAAGCGGACGGCTATCGCGCCTGGGTGATCGATCTCGATCGGGCACGCGCCGGCACCCCACCCGAGGCCGCGCGACGGCGGCGCGAGTTGCGGCGGCTCACGCACTCGATCGAGAAGAGGCGGCTCGAGGACGTCCTCGGTGCGCGGGGGATGGCCGCGTTCCGCTCGGGCTATGGCTGCGCCGGAGCGGATCGGGCTAGAGACCCACGCCCAGCCTCGCCTCCACGAGCTCGAGCAGCAAGGCCTCCTCCTCCACCTCGACCTCGATTCCCACCACCCTCAGATCCACGGCGCCCACCCACGAGGGCAGGATCTTGCCGGCGTCCTTCTCGGTGGTGATCCAGATCGCCGCCTGCTTGGACAGCCCGCGCAGGTCCCGCGCGCGGTAGCGATGGTGGTTCGGAACTACCCTCCGCGCGATCACCTTCGCACCCAGGGACTCCACCGTGCGCGACACGCTGGGAGGGTGCCCGACGCCGACGAGCACGCCGACCTCCTTGCCGCGCAGCCAGCCGAGATCGGCGGCCGCCCCGTCCCGTAGGCGGCGCAGCGAGACCGGCCTGCGGCGCGCTCGGTAGCGCAGAGCGTGGGGAGCATGCTCGTCTACCCGCGCCTCGCAATCCGCATCGAGCGGGCCGTCGACGACACCGATCGCGATCGCGCGAGCCAGCGCCGAGACCGGCTCGCGCATCGGACCGAGGGGAATCACATGTCCGTTGCCCAGGCCCTGGTCGCCGTCGAGGGTGACGATATCGACATCGCGGTGCAGGCGGTGGTGCTGGAACCCATCGTCGAGCACGAGAATCTCGCTGTCGAAGGCACCCACCGCACGCAGTCCCGCCAGACCGCGATCACGTGCGATCAGCACGGGAACCCCCGGAGCGTGCGCGGCCAGCACCAGCGACTCGTCGCCCAACCCCGTGGGATCGCTGCGAATCCGTTGGCCGTCCGAGAGCACGTGCACGCCCTCGCGCGCCCGTCCCGCGTAGCCGCGCGTCGCCAGAGCGACACGATGACCACGCAGATGGAGTCGCTCGGCCAGCCATGCGGCCGTGGGCGATTTGCCGGCGCCGCCGGCCACGATGCTGCCGACACTGACGACGCGGCACGGAAGGCGCCGCGCGGGCGCGAGCGAAGATGCGCGCACCTGCCGATGCACGAATGTGCCGGCCGCGAAGACGCCGGCTGCGACGCGCAGCGGCCCCCGCAGCAGCCGCGGCGGTGACGGATCGCCGGACCACCAGACGGGCGCCCTCATGGCGAGGGCTCTGGAATCACCTCATGCAGCAATTCCAGCGTCCTGGCGAGCGCATCTGTGCGCAGCGACTCAAAGTGGATCGCGGCCGCGGCGGGCGTCGCCGCGGCGGCCGAGAGCCCCTCCACGCAGGCGCGCGCGAGATCCGCCGCGTCCCGGACCGCGCGACCCACCCCGGCCTCGATGATCTGCGCGGCGACCTCGCTCACTCTGTCCGTGTGCGGCCCGAAGAGCACGGGGCAGCCGGCCTGGATCGGCTCGAGGAGATTGTGACCGCCGACGGGCGCGAGAGTGCCGCCCACGAAGGCGAGCTGGGCGT
The DNA here is from genome assembly GCA_019310975.1 of Deltaproteobacteria bacterium. Taxonomy (GTDB): domain Bacteria; phylum Myxococcota_A; class UBA9160; order UBA9160; family UBA4427; genus JAFDDH01. The sequence goes on from JAFDDH010000176.1 coordinate 4,466, forward strand.
GGCGATAGGCACTCGCCAGCTCGCCAAGGCCATCGAGCAAGAGCACTTCACCGGGCTGGAGAGGCCCCTCCAGGGCCTCGCTGCGGCGGCGCCAGCGCTGCCCGGACGCCACCAACTCGCGCTCGACCTCGGACAAGCGCTCGAGATGCCGCGGCGCCAGCACGAGCACGACGGGCAGGCCCAGCTCACGACAGGCGAAGAGCGCGCCGAGGGCGGCGCGCTCTTCGCCGGCGTGGGTGCTGCCGGCGACGAACACGAGCGACCCGGCGAGCATGCGCTCGAGATCGGGCTGGGCCGCGGGAGCAGTGCTCAGGGGCTCGCGCTTCAGGTCGCCGGTCACGTGTACGCGCCCGGGATCGGCGCCGAGAGAGACGAAGCGCTCGGCATCTGCTTCCGATCGGGCACCGATGCGATCGATGCGCTGCAGGGTGCGGGCGAAGAGCGGGCGCAAGCTTCGATAGCGCTGCCAGGACCCAACCGACAGCCGACCGGAGACCAGTGCAAGCGGCACCGAGCGGCGCGACGCAGCTGCGATCAGGCTCGGCCACAGCTCGGTCTCCACCAGCACCAGCGCGGCGGGGCGTGCCTGCGCGACGGCCGAGGCCACGGGCCATGGATGGTCGATCGGCGCCAGGCGCACTGGCACGTCGGGTTGGACTCGGCGAAACGTGTCGCGTCCGGTCAGCGTCGTCAGGCTCGCCTGGACGCGATGGCCCTGCTTGCGGATCGCCGGGACGAGGCGGGCGAGCAGCATCGCCTCACCCACGCTGGCACCGTGCAGCCACACGGCGCCGGGATCGTACTCGCCGGACAGCCCGAGCCGCTCATCGGCGCCCGACCGCCACGCGGGGCGAAACGCGAGCGCGGCCAGTGCCAGGGGCGCCGCCCCGGCGGCCACGATTGCCGCCCCACCCTGTCTGAGTACACCGCTAATCACGCCCGAGCATCTCCTCTGCGATCCGGGCGACGGACTCCGCTGCTCCGCCCGGGCCGAGCCGGCCGCGTGCCTGCGCCAGCGCGGCGAGCTGGGCATCGCGAACCGGCCCCGCGAAGAGATCGTAGAGCGCCTTGGCCAGGACGTCGGGCCTGGCCTCCTGCTGCATCCGCTCGGGCACGATGGCCTGGCCGGCGATCAGATTCGGCATTGCGAGCCAGGGCACGCGAAGAAAGCGGCGCAGGAGGGCGGCCGTCAGCGGATGTGCGCGCCCCATGACCACCATCGGCCGGTCCAGAAGCATCAACTCGGTTGTGACCGTGCCCGGCTTGGCGAGTGAGACATCTGCGGCCAGCATCGCCTCGCGCGCCCGGCCAGAGTGCACGTGCAGCCGTAGCGCCGCCGGCAACGCGGCCGCCGCCAGATGCCGACGCACCTGCTCCGCCTCGATGCTGTCGGCCACGGCGAGCACGAATTGCACCTCGGGCTCCATGGCGTGTAGCTGACGAGCCGTCTCCAGCTGCACGGGGAGTTGGCAATCGATCTCGTTGCGCCGGCTGCCGGGAAGTAGTGTCACAACACGCCCGGCGGCCGGGAGCCCGAGTTGCTTGCGCGCCGCCGGCCCGTCGAGGCGCCGCGCCAGCTCGGCGAGCTCGTCGACCAGCGGATGCCCGACGAAATCGACTCGCAGCCCCGTCCCGGCGTATACATCCGCCTCGAAGGGAAAGATCAGCGCCATTCGATCCACGCGGCGCGCAAGCTTGCGGATGCGTCCACGCCGCCAAGCCCAGATCTGCGGCGCGACGTAGTAGAGGACGCGCGCGCGGCTGCGCCGGCGGACCCGACGGGCCAGCGGAATATTGAAGCCACCCGAATCGACCAGCACCACGAGATCGGGCTGCGCCCGCTCGATCGCGTCGTCCATCGCCCGCCAGGCATGGAGTAGTCGGCCGAGGCTCCCCGCGATCTCCAGCAGGCCGCCCACCGCCAGGTCGGCCTGATCGGCCACGCGCTCGACGCCGGCCGCTCGCATTTCACGGCCAGCCAGACCGAGCACGCGCCAGTCCCGATGGCGCGCCCGCAGAACCCGCACGAGCCCGGCCGCATGATGATCGCCGGAGACGTCTCCAGCGGAGATCAGCACAGTCGTCATCAGTCCATCGGGGGAAAGGACGACATGGCCTGGTTGACGCGGATCGCGGTACGCAGCGCGCCCAGACCGGTTGGCCCATCCACCATTGGCCGGTCGCGCGTGCGCACGGCGCGCACGAACGAGCGCAGCTGCGCGAGCAGCGCATCGCCGCGGGAAACTTCGATCTTCTCGACCTTGATGGCGGGCTCGCCCAAGCTCCCCTCCTCACGCCGCACCACGACGGCGGTCTGCTCGAGGAAGTCGACGGAGAAGTAGCCGTCGAGCTGGAAGAAGCGGATTCGGCGCACCGGGCTCGGCGACACGCGGCTCGCCGTCAGGTTCGCCACGCAGCCGCTTGGATAGACGAGGCGCGCATTGGCGATGTCGACGTTGCGCGTCAGCACCGGCACACCCACCGCCTCGATACGCTCGGGCTCCTCGCCGAGCAGCTGTTGCAGGATGTCGAGGTCGTGGATCATCACATCGCGGACGACGTCGATGTCCGTTGCCCGATCCGGGAAGGGTCCGATGCGGTGTGCCTCCACGAAGCGCGGCTCACGGATCTGGCCGCGGATCACCTCCATGGCGGCATTGAACCACTCGAGGTGACCGACCTGCAGAACGCGGCCACCCTCCTCGGCCAGCCGCAGGAGCCTCTGTGCCTCGTCGAGGGTGGCTGCAATCGGCTTCTCGACGAGCACGTCCACGCCCTCCTCGAGTGCAGCCCTCACCACGCCGTAGTGCTCGATGGTCGGCACCGCAACGATCACCGCATCCACCCAAGGCAGCAGTCCCTTCACGTCGTCGAAGCCGGGTACGCCAAAGCGCCGGCCGGCGGCGCGGGCGCGGGCGGGCCTGACGTCGGCCACCCCAGCCAGCGTCAGCGCGGGATCGTCGGCCTGCAAGAGCACCAGCTTCTCCGCGTGCAGCGCTCCCATGTAGCCCATGCCGACGACACCGAGACGCATGCGCTTCATTCACCGGCCCCGGAGAGATCGGTGGGGCCGGCTGGCGCGAGACCGACGAGCGCGATGCCGTGCCGGTTGGAGCGGCGAATGACGGCCTCGCGGTCGAGTACGACGGTGGCCCCTGCCTCGATCGCGAGCACGCCCGCACCCGCGTCGATCAGACCATCGAGGGTCCCGGCGCCGATCACCGGCACGTCAAAGCGCGGATCCTGATGCGGCCGCGCGACCTTTACGACGGTCGTGCCGGCACCGACCAGACTGGCCGCGCGGCGAATGGTGGCATCGGTCCCCTCCATCGCCTCCACGGCCACGACGGCCCCGGCCTTCACGACCACGCACTGGCCCACCTCGTCGGCCGCGATGCGGCGCGCGATCGGCCAGCCCGCGTGGATATCCCGCCATTGGGCATCGCTCGGCGCCAGCTTGCCGAGCGGGCCCTCGCCCAGCAGAAGGTGTGGCACCCAATCGGTCTGGGGACACAGCGCCAGGCCCTGCTCCTCGAGCGCGCTGGCCAGGAGTGCGAGAATCGAGGTGTCCCGGTGATCGGGCAGATCGGCCAGCAGCCGGCGCGCGCGGGCGTCGAGACGCAGCCGACCCCCGGCGCCCTGCAGATGCGTCTTGTCGACCTTGCCCGCCATCACCACGTCGGCGACGCCGGCGCCGCACAGACTGCCGAGCAACGCCTCGACCTGGCCGAGGTGGAGCCAGGTAAGCTCGTCCGTGACCTCGCCGAGCTCGGCGCGTGTCAGCCCGTGAAAGCCCACGGCGTACACGCGGCGACCTTGACGGCGCGCCGACCGAGCGATCTCCAGGGGAAAGTCGCCATCGCCCGCGATCAGCCCCAGCAGCTCTGCCACCCCTTCCCCCTCGGCTCACGTCTTCGTGGGGAGCGATCGATCCCAGATCCCACCGGCCCCCGGATTGAATCTTACACGGCTTCGCTCAGCGACAGAAGCCGCGCTCGGACTTCAGTAGGAAGCGAACGAGGCGCTCGACCTCGGGCACGCCTTCGAGCTCCTCGGCAGCGCGAGCGGCCGCCTCCTCGAGTTGGAGCCTCGAATTGAAGATCAGGTGGAAGGCGCGCTTCAGCGCCCGGATGGTCTCGCGTGGCAAGCCGCGTCGACGCAGCCCCACCGCGTTGAGTCCGGCCAGGTGCGCGCGGTCCCCGGCCACCAGAGCGAAGGGCGGTGCGTCGAGGGAGAGCTTCGCCCCCGAGGCGGACATCACAGATTCGCCGACCCGGGCAAATTGATGCACACCCGTATAGGCACCGAGTACGACATGATCCTCGACGATCACGTGACCGGCGAGCCCGGTAAAGCTCGCGATGATGCAATGCGAG
>JAFDDH010000416.1 GCA_019310975.1 Deltaproteobacteria bacterium
GCAAGTGCAGGATCTTCTCCACAAGGTCGTCTGGCGTCTTCCTCGGGTGGTTGTGATGAGCACCAAATCGTCGACTCTTTAGCCCATCATCCCCTGACTCCCGGAATCGGTCCCGCCAGACATAGAACGTCGACCTTGCGATTCCGAAGCGCCGACATGCTATGCAGACATGACCGACCTTCTCAGCGTATTCGATGACTCTCTTCTTCCTTCTGATTTCCCGTTGCTCCTCTGTCACTTAGATCCTCCGGATTCTGTGTCACCATCATGACACGCTGTCCGGTTGAATCTGTGATTTCACACCAGCGAGCGCCGATCGCGAGTGGTGCGGCCCTCCTACGGCACGCTCAGCTTGAAATCGTCCCGCTGCGCCCGCGTAGGGATACTTGACATAACCTCCATACTCGGGCATCGAGCTGAAACCCAGCTTGAACGTCCTATCCGCCCCCGAATCGATCACCCGACACGCCGCCCTGTGTTATCCTTATTCCCGAAATTCACCCGATCCAGGAGTGGAATTCATGTCGGTGCGGGCGGGGTCGTCGTGCGGGTGTTCGATCTGGCTCGAGTGGCGACGATCTCCGCCGCGACGCTCGACTCTCGGTTTTCGGAACTGGCACGAGCTGGGACTAGGCCCGGCCCCCTAGACGCTCACCACGGAGACGCGACGGAGACATGGCCAGCTTCATCGGATGCGTGGATTTCAAATCGACCGGGGAGAATCGTCCGCCTCCCGCGGCTCTGGCCGAGCTCGAGGTCTTCGAGGCACTCGAATCGGGCCGAGCGTGCATGGGCCCCTGCTCGATGGACTGGCGTGCCGCGCGATCCGCGCCCGTCAGTCAAGCCCGTTCGTCGGAAGGTGCGTGGTGTCTCGTCCTTGGCTACATCGAGCCCGACGACGAGGGCATCGTGAATGCGGCCGACTACGTGTTGGAAGAGGCGGAGAAGGATCCCACCTCGATCTCGACACACGGTGGCTACTACTTTGCGATCGTCCTGCGGGCCGACGGCTCCGTCTGTCTGGGCGGTGACTACCTCGGCTTCTTTCCGATCTTCTACTGGCACGACGACGAGCGCTTCCACTTCGCGACCAGCCCGGCATTGATGCGACATCTGCCCGGCTACGAGCCGGCGCTCGATCCTCAGGGCGTGATCAGTCTCCTCCTCTTCGGTTTCGGATCCCGAGGGCACACCTTGTGGCGGGGTGTACGGCGCCTGGGTGCGGGCGAGGTGGCGATCGTCGAGGTCTCCAAAGAGCCGCGCATAGTCGAGTCGGCTTCCCACTACCCGGAAGAGGACGTGCTCGAGGGGATTTCCGAAGACCAGATCCTCGAGCGTGCGATGGAGGCGTTGAGTCCGGTGTTCCCCCAGGAGGGTGCGCAGAGCGTCGCCGCGCTGCTCTCCGGTGGCCTGGATTCGCGTACGATCGCGGGCCTCTCGCAGCGGGCCGGCTTCAACGTCGTCGCAGCGGTGTCACTCGGGCAGGCGGGAGACATCGAGATCGAATGTGCCAGGAGGGTCGCGCGAAAGTTGGGGCTTCCGATGGTTCCCGTGCCCGCCCATCCCGATCGAAATCTCGAGCTGGCGAAGCGCCTTGTCGTGGCCGAGGGATTCGCGAACGACTTCTTTCACTTCGACTTCCCACAGGCGGTTCCTGCCCTGCGCGAGCTCGGGGTGCCCATCGTCACTGGGTTCTTCGGCGGCCCGGTGCTCGGCGGAATCGTATTCGATTGGGCGCGTGACAAAGAGACGGGCGAGCTGAGCTTCGACTCGTTTTTGGGCACGTACCAGGAATACGGATTCCCTCCCGAGGTCGTGCGACGCCTGCTCCGACCCGCGTTCCGGGGCGAAGGTGTCGAATCGGAGATGGCGGCCATTCGCGCAGTCTATGAAGGCTACCCCGGAACCGAGGGGCAGCGGCTGCTGCGATTCGAGATGGCGCATCGCCAGCGGACCAATATCGCGCCGTGCGCTTGGAAGCTCTCGTTCGGCGCCTGGCCAGTCTCGCCCTTTGCGCAGAAACGCGTCCTACGCCTTGCGAACCAGCTGCCCCTTCGCGCCTTTGATGGGCGCCGACTCCAGCGAGACCTGCTCGCGCGGAACTTTCCGGAGCTGGCGAGACTGCCATTGGATGGTGGTGTCTTTAACACGCAGCCGATCGATCCCGGTTTGATCGATCGACTCAAGGCCGACCTGGTCGCGCGCCGCCGCCGCCGCCGCAAGCGACGGACAGGTCGAGATTCTCGCTACTACTGCCGCATCTTCGACTTCGACGGCGAGGCCTTCCGCGATATTCGGCACCACGTCGCCCCGCTCCTCGGAGTGCTCGACGACGTCTTCGATCCCGACGAGCTTAGGCGCCTTTTGCCTGCACCGGACGAGAAGCGCAGCTACGAGAACCCCATCCACAGCCACGCCGGCTTCAAGTCGATTCTCGGGCTGGCCATGCTGATGGAGCAGACGGGCCTCTCGGTGTCGACCTAAGCACGGTCCTTGTAGATCTACATTGGCCACCTCAGCAGCTAGATGGCCTCGCTCTTGGGGCGCTTCAGCGCGTTGCGCCCGATGATGCTGCCGAAGCCAACGCTGTTTGTCCTCAGAATTAGATCCGTAGCACCCGATCGACTACGGCGTTGAGGCGCATTCCTTGCGGGATGGAGCGGTCATCCCCCGCTTGCAAGTTTTCACG
>JAFDDH010000177.1 GCA_019310975.1 Deltaproteobacteria bacterium
GGGGGGGGACAGAAACCTGCGGATGCGGCCCGGCAGAGCTTGGATCGAGCCCCCGGTTCGTCGATATGCTAACCAGTTAACGTGAACTGGCAAAGCGGCGAGGGCCAGCTCTCGTGAATCCCCCAGGCCGCCGGATTCCCAACGAAATGTCCGAGAGCACCCCAGTCGAGTGGAGCATCGGGGAGGTGTCGGAGCTGTCCGGCGTCTCGCCGCGGACGATCCGATATTACGAGGAGCTGGGTCTGCTGCCCGGCGTACGCCGCCGCAGCGGCGGCCGGCGCGTTTACGGTGCCGACGAGCTGGAGCGGCTGCGCTTCATCGGACGACTCAAGACGCTGGGATTGGCGCTGCAGGAGATCAAGGAGCTGAACGCCCTCTACGCGCTGGCCGGATCCACGAGCGCCATGCTGCGGCGCCTCGACGACCTGCTCGGTACACACCTCCTGGGGCTCGACGGCCGGATCCAGGAGCTGCTCGGGCTGCGCGACGAGATGAGCAAATACCGCGAGCACGTGGCCAATCGCATCGACGCCCTCGGTGAAGACGCCCTTGGTGAAGACGCCCTTGGTGAAGACGCCCTTGGTGAAGAAGAGGAGGGTTCCGGGAAGGCCTCCGCGAGCAAGCGCGGGGTGACGTCATGAGTTCGGCCCCGGCATCGATCTCGCGCAGCGCCTCCGGTGCGCCGCGAGTGCGAGTGGTCACGGCTGCGTCCCTCTTCGATGGCCACGACGCCGCCATCAACATCATGCGCCGCATCCTGCAGGCGCAGGGCGCAGAGGTGATTCATCTCGGGCACGACCGTTCGGTCGACGAGATTGTCGATGCCGCGATCTGCGAAGGTGCGCACGCCGTGGCGGTGTCGTCCTACCAGGGCGGTCATATCGAGTTCTTCGAGTACATGGTCGATCGCCTGGCCGAGCGCGGGGCCAGTCACGTGCGCGTATATGGCGGTGGCGGCGGCACCATCACTGCCGAAGAGATCGAGGCGCTACACGACTACGGGGTTGCGCGCCTCTTCAGCCCCGACGACGGGCGCAGGCTCGGGCTCGAGGGGATGATTCGCCTGATCATCGACGAGAGCCGCAGCCTTGCCGCGGACCGCCAGCGCGATGTGGCGTCGGTGGAGCTCGAGGCATTCGCCAACGCACCTCTGGGCGAGCGCAAGACGGCACTCTCGCGGCTGATCAGCTGGCTCGAGGAAGAGACCGGTGAGCCGACCGCCGAGGGCGTGGCGTTGCGCGAGCGGCTGGATGCGCGCATCGCCGCGCAGGGCGCGATCCCCGTAGTGGGCATCACGGGCACTGGCGGCGCCGGCAAGTCCAGTGTCGTGGACGAGCTGGTGCGGCGCTTTCGCAGCGACTTTTCCGCGGCGAGCATCGGTCTGCTCTTGATCGATCCCACCCGACGCCGATCGGGTGGGGCGCTGCTCGGCGATCGCATCCGCATGAACGCGATCCACGGCGACGCAGTCTTCGTGCGCTCGATGGCGACGCGCCGGGCGAACCTCGCGCTCTCCAGCTCCGTCCACGATGCCCTTCGCGTTCTGCAGGCCGCGCGATTCGACCTGATCCTGGTGGAGACCGCCGGCATCGGCCAGAGCGACTCGGAGATCGTCGATCTGGTGGATCTCTCGCTCTATGTCATGACCCCGGAGTTTGGTGCGCCCTCGCAGCTCGAGAAGATCGACATGATCGATCTGGCCGATCTGGTCGTGCTGAATAAATCCGATCGGCAGGGGGCACGCGACGCCCTGCGAGACGTGCGAAAAGAGTGGCGTCGAAATCACAGCTGCTTCGACGTGCCCGACGAGGAGGTGCCCGTTTTTGCCACCGTGGCGTGTCAATGGAACGACCCCGGTACGGATCGACTCTACGAGGGATTGCGCGCGCAGCTGGTCGGGCTCGGGGCGAGCGGTTTCGAGAGGTCCACCCGCGAGGTCCTGGCTACACGTGAGCTGGAGCTGCGGCCGACGATTCCGGCTGCGCGCAGCCGCTACCTGGCGGAGATCGCCGAATCCGTCCGCGCGTATCGCACACGCTGCGAGGCATGGGCCAAGACGGCGGCCAGCGCCGACGGACTGGCGCGGGCGCTGCGCGTCCTCGGTGTCGAGGCACCGCCGACGGCGCAGCTCCACGCCGATTCGGGTGGGCGACCGTCGGGCGAGAACGAAACCCTTGTGACATTGCGCTCCTGCTACGACGGCGAGCTCGGGTCGCTGCCGCCCGAGCTGCGAGGGGAGCTCGCCAGCTGGCGCAATGTGCGCGAGCGATTCGAGGCCGACGTCCAGGCGTACTCGGTGCGCGAGACAGAGATCGAGGTCCACAACTTCGTGACCACGCTCTCGGGGACGGCGGTGCCCAAGGTCGCGTTGCCGCACACCGAGGATTGGGGGGACCTGGTTCGCTATCTCAGCTTCGAGAACCTGCCCGGACGCTTCCCCTTCACCGCGGGTGTCTTCCCCTTCAAGCGTGAGGGGGAGGATCCGGCGCGCATGTTCGCCGGCGAGGGCGGTCCCGAGCGCACCAACAATCGCTTCCACTACCTGGCCGCCGGCCAGCCGGCGGCGCGCCTGTCCACCGCCTTCGATAGCGTGACTCTCTACGGTCGGGATCCGGACCGGCGCCTCGACATCTACGGCAAGGTGGGCAACTCGGGCGTCTCGATCTGCTGCCTCGACGATGCCAAGATCCTCTACTCGGGATTCGATCTGTGTGCGCCCGAGACCTCTGTCTCGTTGACGATCAACGGGCCCGCGCCGATGGTGCTCGCCTTCTTCTTGAACACGGCCATCGATCAGCAGGTGGAGCGCCACCTGCGCAAGCGCGGCGAGCTCGATGCGGTGCGCGAGCGCTTCTCGACCGAGCTTGCGGCGCGTGGTGCGAAGCTGCCGGCCTACGAGGGCGAGCTGCCGGAGGGGCACGACGGACTCGGACTTGGGCTACTCGGTATCCCCGGCGATCGAGCGGTGGGCCCCGAGACCTACGAGCGCATCCGCGCCGACGTGCTGCATCGCGTACGCGGCACCGTGCAGGCCGACATCCTGAAGGAGGATCAGGCCCAGAATACCTGCATCTTCTCCACCGAATTTGCGCTCAAGCTGCAGGGCGATATCCAGGAACACTTCATCGATCACGCTGTGCGAAATTTCTACTCGGTCTCGATCTCGGGCTACCACATGGCCGAGGCGGGAGCGAACCCGATCACGCAGCTGGCTTTCACGCTCGCCAACGGGCTCACCTTCTGCGAGTACTACCTGGCTCGGGGCATGCAGATCGATGACTTTGCGCCAAACTTCTCGTTCTTCTTCAGCAATGGACTCGACGCCGAGTATGACGTGATCGGGCGAGTGGCGCGGCGCATCTGGGCCATCGCGATGCGAGATCACTACCAGGCCGGTGAGCTCAGCCAGAAGCTGAAGTATCATGTCCAGACTTCCGGCCGTTCGCTGCACGCGCAGGAGATGGCGTTCAACGACATTCGGACCACTCTGCAGGCGCTGACGGCGCTGCGCGACAATTGCAATAGTCTGCATACCAACGCCTACGACGAGGCCGTTACGACTCCCACCGAGGAGTCGGTGCGCCGCGCGATGGCGATTCAGCTGATCATCAACCGCGAGCTGGGTACGACACAGAACGAGAACCCGCTGCAGGGCTCGTACTTCATCGATTCGTTGACGGACCAGGTCGAAGAGGCAGTGCTGAGTGAATTCGAGCGGCTCTCGGAGCGGGGTGGGGTGCTCGGCGCGATGGAGACCCTATACCAGCGCGGAAGGATCCAGGACGAGAGCCTCCGTTATGAGTCGCTCAAACACTCGGGCGAGCTGCCCATCGTTGGCGTCAACACGTTCGAGGCGCCGGAGAGCGAGAGCGAGGTCGTCGGATCGTGCCAGCTGATGCGCTCCAGCGATGCCGAGAAGGACGCGCGCCTCGACGTATTGGCGGGATTTCACAGACGCTGGGCGCACGAGCGGGACGACTCGCTGCGCCGGCTCCAGGATCGAGCGCGCTGCGGCGACAACGTCTTTGCAGAGCTGATGCAGACCGTGAAGACGGCCAGTCTTGGGCAGATCAGCGAGGCGCTCTTCGAGGTCGGTGGTCGTTATCGGCGGTCGATGTAGGCCAGCGCCAAGCAAGCTAATATTCGCCGTTCCGCAATCCTCGTGGCGATGGCGGCGAGACGGGAGACGGGTGGCATGGCAGGCAAGCGGGCGGGCGGCCGTGATATGGACCAGTGGCGTGAAGTCGCCGGCAAGGAGCTGAGGGGCAAGCCGGTCGACGAGCTGGTGTGGACCAGCCCAGAGGGAATCGAGATCAAGCCCGTCTACACCGCGGACGACATCGAGCGGCTCGAGCAGGTCGACAGCCTGCCGGGCCTCTTCCCCTTCCTGCGCGGCCCACGTGCCACGATGTACGCGAACCGGCCTTGGACGATTCGTCAGTACGCGGGATTCTCGACCGCCGAGGAGTCCAATGCCTTCTATCGCGCCAATCTGGCCGCCGGCCAGCAGGGCCTTTCGGTGGCCTTCGACCTCGCCACCCACCGCGGCTACGACTCCGACCATCCGCGCGTGACCGGAGATGTGGGCAAGGCCGGCGTCGCCATCGACTCTGTCGAGGACATGAAGATCCTCTTCGACCAGATCCCGCTCGACGAGGTGACGGTTTCGATGACGATGAACGGCGCCGTGTTGCCGATCCTGGCGTGCTTCGTGGTGGCGGGCGAGGAGCAGGGCGTCCCGCCCGAGAAGCTCGCCGGGACGATTCAGAACGATGTCCTCAAGGAGTTCATGGTCCGCAACACCTATATCTATCCGCCCGAGCCCAGCATGCGGATCGTGGCGGATATCATCGAGTACACGGCGAAGAATATTCCGAAGTTCAACTCGATCTCGATCAGCGGCTACCACATGCAGGAGGCCGGAGCGAGCACGGTGCTCGAGCTGGCCTTCACGCTGGCCGACGGCATCGAGTATGTGCGCGCCGCGCTCTCGAAGGGACTCGACATAGACGAATTCGCCGGTCGCCTCTCCTTCTTCTGGGCGATCGGGATGAACTTCTACCTCGAGATTGCCAAGATGCGTGCCGCGCGCCTGCTGTGGGCCGAGCTGATGCAGGAGTTCGAGCCGAGGGACTCGCGCTCGCTGATGCTGCGCACGCATTGCCAGACCTCGGGCGCGAGCCTCACGGAGCAGGATCCGCTCAACAACGTGATCCGGACCACCATCGAGGCCATGGCGGCGGTATTCGGTGGCACGCAGTCGCTTCACACGAATAGCTACGACGAGGCGGTCAGCCTGCCGACCGATGCGGCGGCCCGCACGGCGCGAAATACCCAGCTGATCCTGCAGGAGGAGACCGGCATTCCCGCCGTTGTGGATCCCTGGGGCGGCTCGTTCTTCATGGAGTCGCTCACCGCGCGAGTCGCCGAGGAGGCGCGCAAGGTGATCAATGAAATCGAGCAGCTCGGCGGCATGACGAAGGCCATCATCAACGGCATGCCCAAGCTGCGGATCGAGGAATGTGCGACCCGGCGCCAGGCACGCATCGATATGGGCGATGACGTGATCGTCGGTGTCAACAAGTACAAGCTCGCCGAGGAGCCCGAGATCGAGGTTCGTGACATCGACAATACGGCCGTGCGTGATGCGCAGATCAAGCGGCTCGAGCAGATCAGGCGCACGCGTGACGGGGCCGAGGTCGCGCGCACGCTTGGCAATCTGAAGCAGCTGGCCGAGAGCGGAGAGGGCAATCTGCTCGCGGCGGCGGTGGACGCGGCCCGCGCCCGTGCCAGCGTGGGCGAGATCTCGGATGCGCTGGAGGAGGTCTACTCCCGTCATCGCGCCAGCGTGCAATCCGTCTCCGGCGTGTACAGCGCCGTCGAGCGCGGCGACGAAGACTTCGAGCGCATCTGCGCCGATGTGCGGGCCTTCGCCGAAGAGGACGGGCGAAGGCCCCGGATGCTCGTCGTGAAGCTCGGGCAGGACGGTCACGATCGCGGTATGAAGGTGATTGCGACGGCCTTCGCCGATATCGGCTTCGACGTGGACATTGGGCCGCTCTTCCAGACGCCCGAGGAAGCCGCTCGCCAGGCCATCGACAACGATGTGCACGTGGTGGGTGTGTCGAGCCAGGCGGCCGGCCACAAGACCCTGGTGCCGCTACTCGTCCAGGCGCTGGCCGACCAGGGTGCCGACAACATCGCGGTCATCGCCGGGGGCGTGATTCCCCCGCGCGACTACGAGTTCCTGCGCGAGGCGGGCGTGAAGGCGATCTTCGGCCCGGGCACGGCCATCCCGAAGGCGGCCGGCGAGGTGCTGGAAGTGCTGAGGGACCAGCGCGGATGAGTGAGCCGGCGCTGCCGGGCGAGTCCGTCGAGGACTATCGGGACGCGATTCGTGCCGGCAATCGGCGCGCCATCGCGCGCGCCATCACGCTGATCGAGAGCACTCGGCCGGAGCACAGCGCCCTGGGCCAGGCGATTCTCGAAGCGCTCGTTCCCTACACGGGTAGGGCGCAGCGGGTCGGCATCACGGGGCCGCCCGGCGTGGGCAAGAGTACGCTCATCGAGGTGCTCGGGCTGCATGGGTTGGAGCAGGGCAAGCGGCTGGCCGTGTTGGCCGTGGACCCGAGCAGCCCGGTGACGGGCGGCAGCATCCTCGGGGACAAGACCCGGATGGAGCGGCTCGCGACTTCGGCGGATGCATTCATCCGGCCCTCGCCCTCGGGCGGCGCGCTGGGCGGCGTCGCCCATCGAACCCGCGAGGTAATGCTGCTCTGCGAGGCCGCTGGCTACAATGTCGTGCTGATCGAGACGGTGGGAATCGGTCAGTCCGAGGTCGCAGTCGCCTCGATGGTGGACTTCTTCCTGGTGCTTCTTCTCCCCGGGGGCGGTGATGAGCTTCAAGGCATCAAGCGGGGCGTGATGGAGCTGGCGGATGCGCTGGTGGTCAACAAGGCCGACGGCGACACGCGTGAGCTCGCCGAGCGCACGCGGCTCAATTATCAGGCCGGTCTTCACCTGATCCGCCCCTCGACCGCGTCGTGGCGGCCCAGGGCACTGCTGGCCAGCGCCGAGACGGGTGAGGGCATCGACGTCATCTGGCAGACGATCTTCGACCACCGCCAAGCACTCAGCGCCAGCGGCGAGCTGGGCGCACGTCGGCGCGTGCAAGCGCGGGACTGGATGTGGTCGCTCTTGGACGAAGGTCTGCGCCAGGCTCTGGATCGCGACCCGGCCGTCGTGGCGCGGGTCCCCGAACTCGAGCGCGACGTGCAGGATCTGAAGACCACGCCCGCCGCTGCGGCCCGCATCCTGCTCGATCTCTTTCTCGCTCGGGGCCGCTGACGAATCCACCCAATTCCTCCAGTCCGGCCTTCATGTTCAGGGCCGATCTGCCGATGAATTGACGTGGAACCGGCCCCGGATTGCGCCGAATGGGCTGGGGTACGCGGAGCTGACCATGGTCCAGATCAACATGGCGAGCAAGGAGATCACCTTGAAGGTGGTCTACTACGGCCCCGCGCTCTCGGGCAAGACGACCAACCTCCAGCAGCTCCACGCCATGATGGACCCGGTGTCGCGCAGCAAGATGCTGACGCTGGACACGAAGGACGATCGGACCCTCTACTTCGATTTTCTGCCGGTGGAGTTCTCCACGGCGGCCGGCTTCTCGGTGAAGATGAAGCTCTTCACAGTACCCGGGCAGGTGATGCATAAATCCACCCGCAAGGTCGTGCTGGCGGGTGCGGATGCCGTGGCCTTCATCGCCGATTCGCAGCGCTCGTCGGCGAGCGCCAACGCCTACTCGTACCGGGATATGGAAGCCAACCTGAAGGCGAATGGGATCGACTTCCCTGGTCTTCCCAAGGTCGTGCAGTTCAACAAGCGCGACTTTCCCGATGTGAAGCCGCTGTCCGAGATCAAGGAGCAGTGGGGCGACATCGCGACCTTCCCGGCCGTTGCGGTGCGCGGAGAGGGGGTCTTCGAGACCTTCCGCGAGCTGATGCGCGTTCTCTATCGCAGCCTCGACGAGAAGCACGATTTCTCCTCGAAATTCAGTGTCAGTGAAGAGGACTTCCTGAAGGGCGTCCTCCAGAACTTCGACCCGAAGAACCTCGGCTCGTCCTGACCGGCCGAGCTCTCCGATCTCGGATCGCCGCAGATGCGGGGCCCTGCATCCGGCAAGCCGCTCGCCGGGCCGATCGCCCGCCAGCGGCCCAGGTCGCCCTCAATCCAAC
>JAFDDH010000005.1 GCA_019310975.1 Deltaproteobacteria bacterium
GTCCGGAGCGCGGCGTCCGATCCACTCGAAGGCTTCGGCCGCCATGGCGGCGAGTACAGGCTCGCCACCGATGTGATGCGTGTCGACGCCGCGCAGCAGGCAGGCAGCGAAACGCTCGAAGAGCGCACGGCGCTCCGGCTCGATGTCGTCGGCGGCGGCATCGATCAACTGGTCCAGGGTGTCGGAGGGATCGAGGGAGTCGGTCATCGGCGTCGAGTGTAGTGCGGGGCCATGCCTCGCGAGGGCCCGCCACGATCGGTCGTGGTGCATGGCGATTGGCGGGCCCGCCCCCCAGCCCGGCGCGGGACGGACCCGGCGCGAGCGCTGGCGGACGCGACCCATTGCAGGGCCCGGCCGCGCTTTCTACCTTATGGAGTCCGGGCCCGCCAAAAAATAACTGATCGGAATACTGTAGAATTTCAGGATCGCGGATCCGTTGGGGTCCGGGGCGGTCCGATCCGGTGCGCCGGCCCCCGAGCACCCCGGCGGGCAGGTAGGGCAGAATCGGGCGGCGGCACGGGAGCCGCACGACGCGAGCGAGGTGGGAGCAATGCCGCAGGTGGTCATCGCGAATCGGCTTCGGGACGGCATCGTCGTCTTCCTTGGCGCCGATCGCAGGTGGATGGAGCGGGTCCAGGACTGCGCGCCGGCGATCTCGCCCGAGGACGCCGAGAAGATCCTCGACCTGGGCCTACAGGCCGAGCGCGACCAGGAAGTCGTGGGTCCGATCCTGGCTGACGTGGAGCAGCGCGACGACGGCTGGTTTCCCATCAAGCGCCGCGAAGCCATCCGGGCCGCGGGTCCGACCCATCGCGCCGACCTGGGCAAGCAAGCGGAGGACTAGCATGTATCGATACGACGAGTACGATCGAGAATTCGTGGAGCAGCGCGCGAAGCAGTTTGCCCGCCAGGTAGAGCGACGCCTTGCGGGGGAGCTCAGCGAAGAGCAATTCCTGCCGCTGCGTCTGATGAACGGCCTCTATCTCCAGCTCCACGCCTACATGCTGCGGATCAATGTCCCCTACGGCTGTCTGAACACCACGCAGCTGCGCAAGCTCGCCCACATCGCCCGGGTCTACGACAAGGGATATGGACACTGGACCACGCGCCAGAACATGCAGTTCAACTGGATCAAGCTCGACGACATGCCCGAGATCCTGCTCGAACTGGCCTCGGTGGAGATGCACGGCATCCAGAGCAGCGGCAACTGCATCCGCAACATCACGGCCGACGAGTACGCGGGCGTTGCGGCCGACGAGCTCGAGGATCCGCGTGTCTACTGCGAGCTGCTGCGCCAGTGGTCGAGCCTGCACCCCGAGTTCAGCTTCCTGCCGCGCAAGTTCAAGATCGCGATCACGGGTGCGCGCCACGACCGCGCCGCCGTGCTGGCCCACGACATCGGGCTGCGCCTGCACGAGAACGACTCCGGCGAGTCGGGCTTCGAGGTCTTCGTGGGTGGCGGCCTCGGTCGCACCCCCTTCGTCGGCAAGTCGATTCGAGACTTCGTGGCGACAAGGGACATCCTCGCCTACTGCGAAGCCGTCCTCCGCGTGTACAACCAGCTGGGCCGGCGCGACAACAAATTCAAGGCCCGTATCAAGATCCTGGTCCACGAAATGGGCGCCGCGGCCTTCGCCGAACTCGTCGAGAAGGAGTACGAATTCATCAAGGATGGGGCGCTCGAGCTGGCGAAAGAGGAGGTCGAACGCATCCGCATGCATTTCGCGCCGCCCGCCTACGAGTCGCTGCCCGACGTGTCGCCTGCACTCGAGTCGCAGAAGGCCGAGGACACGGCGTTCGCGACCTGGTGCAAGAACCAGCTGGCCGCCCACAAGCAGCCGGGCTACGCGATCGTCAATATCTCCTGCACGCCCATCGGCAAGCCCCCGGGCGACATCGCCTGCGATCAGATGGAGGCATTGGCGGACCTGGCCGACGAGTTCAATTTCGGCGAGCTGCGCGTGACCCATAATCAGAACCTGGTGTTTACGGACATCCGCAAGCAGGACCTCCACGCGCTCTGGCAGAAGCTGGTCCCCCTCGGCCTATCGACCCCCAACCATGGCCTGATCACGGACACGATCTGCTGCCCGGGACTCGACTACTGTGCGCTGGCCAACGCCCGCTCGATCCCGCTCGCGGAGAAGATCTCCGAACGCTTCGCCGACCAGGAACGACAGGAGGAGATCGGCGAGATCTATCTCAATCTGTCCGGCTGCATCAACGCCTGCGGCCACCATCACGTGGGCCATATCGGCATCGTCGGCGTGGACAAGAAGAACAGCGAGCTCTATCAGCTGATGCTCGGCGGCTCTGCGGACGAGAACGCCTCGTTGGGCAAGATCCTCGGACCGGGCTTCGACGAGGATGGCATCGTAAACGCCGTGGAGAAGGTCGTGGACACCTACCTCGAGATCCGCGAGGAGGGCGAGAAGTTCATCGACACCTACCGGCGCGTTGGCCCCGGCCCCTTCAAGGAGAACGTGTACCGTGCCCCTGCTTAAGGACGGCAAGCTGACGGACGATCCCTTCGTCTACGTGGACGGCGATGCAGAGATCCCTGCTGATCGCGCAATCATCGTTCCGCTGGCACGCTGGAAATCCGATCGGGATGCATTGCGGGGGCGCAGCGCAGGTCTCGGTGTGCGGCTGAAGAGCGACGAGTCGCCGGCGGAGATCGCCGATGACCTCGACTCGCTGGCCGTCGTGGCCCTCGACTTCCCAGTCTTCAAGGACGGGCGCTCCTATAGCTCGGCCCGGCTGCTGCGCGAGCGCTACGGCTACCAGGGCGAGGTCCGTGCGGTCGGGGACGTTGGGCTCGAGCAATTGCATTTCATGCAGCGCGCGGGCTTCGACGCCTTCGAGATCGATAGCGACGATCCCGAGAAGGACTGGCAGACCGCCCAGGGCGACGTGAGCATCTGGTATCAGCCCACCGGCGACGGACGGCCCACGGTGGCTCAGCAGCGCAAGTCCTGAGAACGCTTCGCCACCACGCCTTTCCTACTCCCTCTTATCGCCCCACTACTCGCCCCACTACTCGCCCACTACTCGCCCCACTACTCGCCCCACTACACCGCCAGGAGAGCCCCATGGATATCCGCGATGGATTCGTTGGCAGCGTCGGCCACACACCGCTGATCCGTCTGGGGAAGGTGTCCGAGGAAACCGGCTGCGAGATCCTGGGCAAGGCCGAGTTCCTGAACCCCGGCGGCAGCGTGAAGGACCGCGCCGCGCTGGCGATCGTGCTCGACGCCGAGAAGAGGGGCGAGCTGCGCCCGGGTGGAACGATTGTCGAAGGCACTGCGGGCAACACCGGTATCGGTCTCGCGCTGGTCGGCAACGCACGCGGCTACAAGACCGTGATCGTCATCCCCGACACCCAGAGCCAGGAGAAGAAGGATATGCTGCGGCTCTGTGGCGCGGATCTGCGCGAGGTGCCGGCGGTCCCGTACAAGAATCCCGAGAACTACGTCCATGTATCGCGCCGGCTGGCGGAGGAGATCGCCGAGAAGGAGCCGAATGGCGCCATCTGGGCCAACCAATTTGACAACACCGCCAACCGCCTGGGTCATTACCAGACCACGGGCCCCGAGATCTGGGAGCAGACCGATGGCCGTGTGGACGCCTTCATCTGCGCCGTGGGGACCGGCGGCTCGCTCTGGGGCGTGGCGACGGCGCTCAAGGAACGCGATCCCGATGTGCAGATCGGTCTGGCGGATCCCGAGGGCGCCTGCATCTATAGCTACTACAGAGAGGGCGAGCTCAAGAGCGAGGGCAGCTCGATCACCGAGGGAATCGGCCAGGGGCGCATCACCGCCAACATCGAGGGTACGCCCGTCGACATGCCACACAAGATTCCGGACAGCGAGTGGCTGCCGGTCGTCTTCGACCTGCTGGAGTACGAGGGATTGTGCCTGGGCGGGTCGAGCGGAATCAACGTCGCCGGCGCAATCCGGATCGCGAAGGAATTGGGACCCGGCAAGACCATCGTGACACTGCTCTGCGACAGCGGGACACGCTATCAGAGCAAGATGTTCAATCCCGAGTTCCTGCGCTCCAAGGGATTGCCGACACCGCCCTGGCTGGATGGCGTCGCTTGACTCCGACCGAGCGCTCGGGTACAAGACTCTTCATGGCAAGACTCATCATGGCATCTCCGATCAGCTGCCTCGGGACCGCGACGCACACGCGCATCGCGCTCGCCCCGTCGAATGCGTGCGCCGGCCCGCTCCTTTGTGAGCTCGGCTGGTGGAAGCGCACGTCGACTCGGGCAGGAGGAACGTGTCCCGGCTGAAACCACGCAGACAGCCAGCACACATAGCGATACACAAAGAGCTTCAACCCCTCCTGCCCTACGGCCGGAGGGGTTTTTCTTGGGCGCGTTCCGAGAGCCACTGCCGGCGGAATCGAGCCCAAGGAGAATCCGATGTCCGAGCAAGTCCTGAGTGCCCGCGGCCCAATGCCGCCCGCCGCTGCGCGAAGTGCGCGCCCACCGCTGCTGACGCGCCGCTTCGTCGCGCTCTTGATCGCGCAGTCGAGCTTTGGCTTCGCCTTCTCGAGCTTCTTCTTGCTGCCCAAATTCCTGGCCGACGAGCTCGGCGTGGGTCCGGCCGCCATCGGCCTATTGCACGCCACGCACAGCGCCTCCGCGGTGGTCGGGCTGCTGGTGATGGGTGTGGTCGTCGATCGCTTCGGGCGACGCCGCTTCCTCACCGCAGGTGGACTGCTGATGGCGGCCGCGTCGCTGGCCTTCGTGACCACCTCCGAGTTCGGCCCGCTCCTCTACGCGTTGCGTGTCCTGCAGGGGCTCGCATTCGCGATGGCGTTCGTGGCCGGTGCGGCACTCGCGGTCGATCAGGCGCCGTCCGAGCGACTCGGCCAGGCCCTCGGCCTCTTTGGCGTCTCGATGCTAGCGATGAACGCGCTCGCACCGGTCGCCGTCGAAACGCTCGCCATGCGGCTCGGCTGGGGCCCGGCCTTCGCCACAGCGGCGGCGGGTGCGCTGCTCTGCGCCCTCCTCTCGCGCCTGCTCTACGAGCACCCACACGAGCCGGCAGCGGACGCCGGTCCGCGCAGTCTGCTGCGCGTGGCCCGACGACCCGAGCAGCTGCGCGCGGGCGCCGTGATCGCGCTGGTCGGCAGCTGCTTCGGCTCGCTCTTCGTATTCGGACAGCTCTACGCGATCGAGATCGGCCTGCACGAGGTCCACGCGCTCTTCACCGCCTATGCGATCGCCGCACTGACGGTCCGCCTCGGCTTCGGACAGCTCGGCGACCGCCTGGGAAGGATCCGCGTCTCGGCGGCGGCGCTGATCGTCTACGCGGCCGGCGCATTCGCGATGCCCGAGCTGGCCACGCTCGGGTTGGCCCCGATCGGTGCCGTCTTCGGACTCGCGCACGGGCTCTTCTACCCGACCTACAACGCCACCGTGGTCGACGGCGCACCGCCCGGCGAGCGCGGCAAGATCGTCGCCCTCTTCCAGGGATGGTTCAATGTGGGGATGGGCGCGGGCAGCTTCGCACTCGGCTTGCTGGCGGAGCGATCCGGCTACGAGGCCGTCTTCTGGGTCTCGGGCGCTGGCATCCTGCTGGCGCTGGGGATCCTGCTGGGGGGGCGTCGGCCGCGAGCCGGATCGATTCAGCCTACTTGATGGCGAGCGGATTCAGCGGTGATCCGGTGCCCCCCGTGATCGGCAGTGCCTGAGCGACCAGCTGGAACTCCCACACATCATCCTTCGCGCAATCGGCCGCCAGATCCTCGAGGAACCAGAACTCGCCGAGGTGAAGACCCAGATTGGTCAGCGCCAGCATGTGGAAGGGGACCCAGACGCCCTCGAGCACGTCGCTTGCCTCGACCATCGAGTTGTCGGCCGCGACGGCGGCCACGCGACGTTCGTGCAGCCATGTCGCCGTGCGCCAGTGGAGGCCGGGTTCGGGGCGGCGGAACGCCGTCCAGTCCGTAAAGCCCTTGGTATCGATCATCTGGCCCGTGCGCACGACCAGGATATCGCCCTCACCCACGTGCACGGCCTGGCGGGCCTCCGCCTGCTCGAGATCGTCGATGCTGATCGCATAGCCGTCAGCCAGCTGGTCCACGCCCTTGAGACGCGCGATGTCGAGCAGGACTCCTCTCGAGACCAGGTCGCCGTGGACCTTGTCGATCCCGTTGCGGCCGGCGCCGCTCGAATCGACCACCGAGGCCGGAAAACCATTGTAGAGCGTCTCGTCGTAGTAGATATGACAGAGCGCATCCCACTGGGTTCCGCCCTGGACCGTCATGGCAAGGAAGTCGTCGGTATAGCGGCAGTTCTCTCCCAGCTCGAATCCCGATTTCGGATCACAACCGGTGGCCGTCATGAAGTGGAGCGGGTTGATGCGACCGCCCGCACCCACTTGGGGCCCCATCGAGTTGACGGGAATCGAGAGCGGGAAGCTGCGGCCGGTTCGGACGAGAGTGGCCGCCTCGCGTCGCTTCTCGTCAGTGATGTAGTTCAGCGCACCACGCTCGTCCTCGGCGCCCCAACGACCCCAGTTGCGCAGACTCTTGACCAGCTCCCTGAACTCGGCGATGTCCGACATGCGCATCGTGCTCCCATACTGGGACGCCTCGGCCGATCGCGTATGCGACCGCATCCGGAGCGCCGGTTGAGTGCGGACCAAAGGCTAGCGGAATCGCGGCAGCACCTTCTCGCCGAGCAGACGGATCGACTCGAGGACTTTCTCGTGCGGGCAGTCCCAGGTCGTGGTCGGGATCAGCACGAGCTGGTCGAAGCCCACGTCCTGGAAGCGAGCGATGGTATCGGCCACCTCGTCCGGGCTCCCCACGCAGATGCCGTTCTGGTGGTGGAACTCGAATGAGCTCTCGCCGGCCGCGATCGGCCCCTGGAGATTCGGGTCGTTCCCTGCCTCGCGGATCAGCTCGCGAAGCTTGGTCTGCGGAATCGGACGCGGCAGATCCTTCAGCTTCTCGGCAAAGTCGGGAATCGTGTCGAAATACACAGAGAAGTGTGCAGCCACCTCGGCGCCACCACGGCCATAGAGTGCGCGCGCCTCGTCGCCGTCCTCTAGACAGAGCGAGGGCGAGATGGTCATGATCTTGTTGTTCACGACCTCGCTTATCGGCTCGACCTTCTCGATGGCGGATTTGTACGTCTCGACGAGTGGGCGCAGCAGCTCGGGATCGGAGAAGTTGAACATCGCCGCACCGAGCCCCATCCGGCCGGCCACCTCGATCGTGCCCGGATTCGACGACGTCACCCAGAGCGGCGGATGCGGCTTCTGGACCGGCTTGGGAAGGATGCAACGCTCGGGAACCTGGAAGTGCTTCCCGTCCCACGAGAAGAGATCCTGGGTCCACATCTTCGGGATCGCCCGGATCGCCTCCTCCCACATCTCGCGCGACTCCTCGTTGCTCACACCGAAGGTGTTGACCTCGGTCGAGCCGCTACCACGCCCGGTGCCGAGCTCGACGCGACCATGGGTCAGGATGTCGATCATCGCGATCTGCTCGGCGACGCGAACCGGATGGTTGATGGTCGGACACAGGTTGAAGATCCCGGTGACGACCCGGATATTCTTCGTCTGCAGGCCCACCGCGAGACACGAGAGATGTGAAGAGGAGTTGTGGGAATACTCCTCAAGACAGTGATGTTCGGGCGCCCAGAAAGTGTCGAACCCCGCCGCATCCGCCGCGATCCCCACCTCGATGTCACGGCGGATCCGCAGCGGCTCTTTGACTTCCCACGGCCTGGGGCCAACGGACGCACCTTGAAATACTCCGAATTCCATCTGCCTGCTCTCTCCTGGTGTCGCGGCGACGCGTTGCAGTGCATGTCAATCATACTTGTGGAAGCCATTCCAACACACGCCGATGGTGTAATTTCCAGTCACGGACCGACCCAGCTCTGACGCCTAATGTCACCTAATGTCACCTAATGTCATAGGGCTGGAAGCCTGACATTCACGCGTCGACGTGACGACCGAAAACGGGCCGGAAATGGGAGAGATGAGGCGCATCGTATCGGGCGGACTCCTGGCTCTCGCGCCCGCGATCGTCTGGCTCGTGAGGGCGCCCGACACGAGTCGAGAGTCGAGTGGGATCAGGAAGGGGTTGCGGGGTGAGCCGCTCGGCCCGGTCCCACCCAAGCAGGGGGTGGCCCAACCGGGCACGCACCCGCAGGACGAGGCGCCGTCAGGCGACGCGCAGACTCGTCGTCCAGCTCGACGGCCGCAGGTGTCTCGAGGGCTACTCGAGTTGCTATGGCCGACGCCCAGGCCGACGCTCCGACCGACGCCCCAGCCGAAGCACCGGGCGACTCCTGTCGCGCCGGAGTGACGTCTAATAGGGCGGCTCCGGGTCGTACTCCATGAACCTACGCGTCTTGCGGGAATGGTCGGCGTCGAAGAGCTCGCCGACCAGCCAGAGCGACATATCGATGCCTGCTGAGACACCCGCCGCGGTGACGATCCGGCCGTCGCGCACGTAGCGGATGTTCTCACGCACGGTGACGTGCGGGGCGAGCTCGCGCAAGGTCGTGATGTAGGCCCAATGCGTGGTGATCTCGCAGCCGGTCGCGAGACCGGACTTCGCCAACAGGATCGATCCCGTGCACACACTCGTCACCCATGTGCACGACTCGGCGGCCTTGACGAGCCAGTCGAGCATGACGGGATTGTCCATCTCGACGCGGCTGCCCTCGCCACCCGGGACGAGGACCACGTCCAGCTGCGGCGCCGTCTCGAAGCTGTGATCGGGTAGGATCCGAAGGCCCTTCGCGCAACGCACCGGGCCCTCGTGCTGCGAGATCGTGACCACTTCGAGATCGCCGCCGACCTGCGCCGCCATCGTGAAGACCTCGTAGGGGCCGGCCCAATCCAGCTCCTCGCTGTCCGGGTAGACGACGATGCCAATTTTCCGACTGCTCATGGCTGACTCCTTTCACGCCGCACGCCCGTGCGGCCGTTCAGCTTCCGGTGCTGCGGAAGCGGTTGCGGTACTCGGCCGGGGAGACCCGGAGGTTGCGGACGAAGGCGCGTCGCATGGTTTCCGCAGAGCCAAAGCCACATCGGCCGGCCACGCCCTCCACCCCGGCATCCGACTCCTCGAGCGCGCGGCGCGCCGCCTCGACGCGGGCTCGCTCGACGAAGCGCGCCGGCGTGGTGCCGACCTGTGCGGCGAAGACGCGCGCGAAATTGCGCGGGCTCATGGCGGCGCGACCGGCCAGCGCCTCGACGCTGAGATCCGCCGACGGATTCTCGACGATGAAGCTCTGGACCTCGCGCAGCGGACCCGGCTCGGGCCGCTGCACCTCGAGCTGCGCGCTGAATTGCGACTGCCCGCCCGGCCGCTTCACGAAGACCACCATCCATCGGGCCACTTCCAATGCCGCCTCGCGACCGTGATCCTCCTCGACCAACGCGAGCGCGAGGTCGATGCCGGCCGTCACACCGGCCGACGTATAGATGGGGCCGTCGCGCACGAAGATCGGATCCGGCTCGACCCGGATGCGCGGATAGCGATTGGCAAGTGCCTCGCAGAACGCCCAATGGGTCGTGGCACGGCGACCTTCGAGCAGACCCGCCTCGGCCAGCAGGAGCGCGCCGGTGCACACCGAGGCGACGCGCCGGGCCTGCGGCGCCGTCCGCTGCAGCCAGCGGATCAGCGTGCGGTCGTGCAGGACGACGCGGCTCCCCTCACCGCCGGCGATCACCAGCGTATCGATCTCGCCGCGTACGCCACGCAGCGCTCGACTCGCCACCAGCTCGAGCCCGGAAGACATGCGGACCGGGCCGGCCTCGCCCGCAACGATCTCCACCGAGTAGGCGGGCGGCGCCTCGGCGGCGCCCGCAACGCCTGCCATCCGCTTGGTGGCGCTCGCGAAGACCTCGAGCGGACCCATGACGTCGATCATCTGGGCGTCCGGGTAGGCGAGCATCACGATCCGCCGGGTTCGCGCGCGGCCCGCGGGGGGTCGGATCCCTTCGTGTCGGTCTGCGGCCTTCGCCATGGGAGGAGCATGGCAGGCCGAAGGGTTGGCATCAATGACATACACCCCTCGGATTCTGCCAAATCAGTCGAACAATCTCCCAGCGGCCAGTCCAATCTCGACTCGATTTTGACTGGGTCTCTAGCGCCCCAATCGTGCGTCCTGGTCGAGGATCCGCACGAAGCGCTCGGGCGTCGTGAAGCCGCCCCCGTAGCGCTCGTCCCACTCCGCGGTCGGCCGCGCGGCGAGAATTTCGTCGACGCTCAGCCCGGCCTCCACCGAGGCGACGACATTGCGGCGCACATCGACGAGCATCGCGCGCCATTCCTCGAGCTGCTTGCGATCCGAGAGCGGCCCGTGGCCGGGCACGATCTTCGTCTTCTTGCCCGCGCGCGCAAGGATCTGGTCGGCCGCCTTGAGGAACCCCTCCACCCGGCCTCCGCTCGAGAGATCGACGAAGGGATACATGCCGGCGACGTAGGTGTCGCCGGTGTGGATGACATCCGCCTCTTCGAAGTGCACGATGGCGTCGCCGTCGGTGTGGGCCGGATCCACGTGCAGGGCCTGGATCGTCTGACCGTTGAGATGCAGATTGATGCGGCGCTGGAAGGTGGCGACCGGCCACGCGGCGGGCGGTGCGGCCGGCACCTCCCGGCCCAGCCCCGCGATGACCTGATCGGTGCTCATGCGAACGCGCACGTTCTCGTGCGCAATCACGATGGCGCCCTGCGCGGCGAGATTCTCGTTGCCCCCGGTGTGATCGCCATGCCAGTGAGTGTTGAACACCATGCGGACCGGCCCGCCGCCGAGCTCCTCGATCTTGGCCAGGATCTTCGGCGAGAGCGGTGCAAACTGATCGTCGATCAGGAGGACGCCGTCCGATCCGATCGAGACCAGCATATTCCCGCCCCGGCCCGTCAACATGTGGAGACCCGTCGCCAGCTCGACGCTGCGAATCTCGACCGCATCCATCTCCTGCGCGTGCGCGCTCGCCGCAAAGCCGACGGCCAGCGTGCCGATGACCCACACCGCCAATCGTCCTGGCGAGCTGGAGAGTCGACCGGCGCGTCGCAATGTCTTCGCCATCCTGACCTCCTTCGATACGCGATGTGCACTGTACCGGACGCCAGAGCGCCCGGTCTGCGATATGTTCCCGCCGCCCCCCCGTCACAGCATTGCCGCGCCCGCGCGCCACGGAGAGCGACAGCACCGATGCACATCAACACCAAGAATCGGGTGGCCGGCTCGTTCGAAGCCCTCGACAGGCTGCTCACCCAGATCGAGAAGGGCAAGAAGGCCAAGCCGGACTGGATCCGCCTGCAGGGCAAGGCGCGACTCGACAACCTCAAGCCTGCTCGCAGGCACGAGACGCTCGGGCGCATCCACCGCAACGTCCTGCGGGGCTTCAGGGCGTCCAACGTCAAGATCGGCAATCGCCAGCGACGCCTCGAGTTCTGGCAGAGCCTCGCCAGAGCGGGCTTCCACGACTTCTCGGAGCTGGGCTGGATGAAGTCTTACGACTCACCCTGGGTCGAGGACTACGACTACATCCGCGCCTATCAGAAGGGCGGGCTGCAGGCCCTCGACCCCTACGCGGTCTACAGCTCGGTGCTCGGCACCTTCGATTTCAGTGTCGAGGATTTCATCCGCACGGAGCTCTGCTGCGATGTCCGCACGATCGCCGAGCCGATGGCCGGCACCGCCGAGTTCTCCTACCAGGGCCACTTCCGCTACCCGGACTTTCGCTACTTCATGATCGATCTCGACGAGGACGCACAGCAGAAGGTGCTGGGACAGCGCTGGCTACCGGATGCGGAGAAGCACTACATCGTCTCGGACGTGCTCGACGAAGCGGTCTGGTCACAGATCAAGAGCTACACGATCGGCGACAGCCTCAGCTACATCGGCAAGCAGAGCCACCACCTCTTCGACGCCAAGCAGCTCTTCCGCCTGATGGACGTGGCCACCCGCCACGTCGACTACTTCATGCTCGAGACACCGCAGCTCGCACCCGTGATGGAGATGGGCGGCACCGACGACATGACGCGACCGGAGATGGAGGACGCCGGCTTCGAGGTCGAGCTGGTGGAGGATCCGGACGGCGATCCCAACCCCTTCACGAACCTGATGCACTTCCACCTGGCCGCATCGGACAAGACCGGCGATCGCGAGCTCTTTGGCTATCGCGACTGGACCGTCTGGTCGCAGCCGATCCTGGTCACGATGGCGCGCCTGCTCGACCTGCACGCTCTCTACTTCCACTCGGAGCTGCACGAGTTCGTGCCCGTCGAGGAGGAGACCGAGGACTCCGACGTCGAGGACAACGTCACCTTCATGCTCTTCACTCGACGCGAGATCGAGACCATCGAGGGCGACGACGTGTAGCCGCTCGGGAGCCCGGGCTCAGATCAGAGCGCCCTCGGCTTCGGTGCCCTCGAGGTGGCCCGTGCAGGCGAAGAGCTCGACGGAGAACGGCGCGGTATTCGCCACGATCGAGAGCGCCGTATTGCCGAAGCGCAGCGGCGGTCCGTCATCGGGTGCACGCGGCACGACGGCGGGCAGATCCAGATGTCGCACCGCCAGGGAATGCAGGACCAGACCATGGGTCACGACGGCGAGATGGCCGCCCTCGAGGTCCGCCGCAGCGGCCCGGACACGCGCCCAGGCTGCGTCCACGCGCAGATGGAAGACCTCCCACGTCTCACCGCCCGGCGGTGCGTAGCCCGGTGCAAAGGGATCGCTGTCGAGCTCCGCGTAAGGCGTTCCGCGCAGGTCGCCGAGATTTCTCTCCTGCAGCAGTGGCTCGGACTCGACGGCCACGCCGGTCGCCTCGTGCAGGCAACGCGCTGTCATGTCGGCGCGCGCGAGGTCGCTCGCCAGGATGCGCTCGATCGGATGATCGGCCAGTCGGCGCCCCAGGCGGCGCGCCTGCTCGAGACCGCGCGGACTGAGCGGTGTCTGGGCCACTTGCACGACGCGATCCCTATTCCCGGGGGTCTCGCCGTGACGGATGAGATAGATCGCCACGCGGCGAGCCTAGCAGGCGGCTAGTTCATCGAGACGGAGAGTGCGGCGAGCAGCGCGGACACGACCTTCGGCTCCATCAGGAGCGAGAGATTGGCGTGGTGGTGCTGGTGGCCGGCGCGGATCTCGATTCGAGTGCGGATCAGGACGGTGTCCGAGGGCGCGTGTGTGCTCAGCAAGCAGCCGGCCAGCGAGCTCTCCTCGAGCTTCGCCGCGCCGTTCTCGGTGGGCGCCCGCAGGGCGGAGCTCGCCGACTGAATGACGGCGGCCAGCATGCATGCCCCCAGCTCGAGAAAGGTCTCGATGGGAGAATCGCAGTCACCGTCCGAGCGCGCCCAGGCCAGCGCATCCTCGGGATCCATGCTCAACAGGCCGGCTCCGGAGAGCGTCCCACGGAAGGGCAGGAGCACACCGGCGACGACCTCGTCGTCGTGGCCGTGTGACGCATCCGTCCCGAAGTCCCCGAGCGCACAGCAGAGCGTCTCGAGAGTGGTGATCTCCGTATCGACGGCGTGGGTCTCGGTCAGGGCGTCGGCCGCCCGGTCCACCCCATCGGCCACCCACTCCTGAATGGCCAGCGATTGCTCGAGGGGGATGATCAGCTTGGATCTCCGAGTGAGTCGGAGCGCACCGAGCGCTCGGCCGCAAGCCGAGGGGGGGGCGCTCTCAATCCGGGCCCAATTGTTCGGCCATCTGCGGATGGATCTCCAGTGCTAATCGAGGATTCGACCTCTCGCCGGGGGTCCGCAGACAGGCAGCGCGCAGGCAATCAGGGCAGCCAGCGCTCGCGGCGACGGGGCGATCTCGGATTGGCCAGAATAATTTCGGCGCCCGTCCACCCGGTCGCGGGAGAGCGGCAGACGAGCGGCAGTCCGGGCCGCGCGCCCGGTCGCAGTTGCACATGGTGGGCGCCGCCGCATCATTGCCGGCGCGCCCGCCCCGGTGGACGCACCTGTGGCGATGCACCGACGACACACACCTACGACACACACCCAGGAAAAGGTGGAGCCCCGCTTGAGTGCCAGCCTCAAAGTCGTGATCAGCAATGACGATGGGATCGACGCACCCGGAATCGACACGCTGGTCACTCTGCTCGAGGGACTCGCCGAGTGCTTTGTGGTGGCACCCGATGGGCCGCGCAGCGGAATCGGGCATGCGCTCTCCGCCGACGACCCGATCCCGGTTCGCGCGGCCGGCGACCGCCGGCACGCCGTCGGCGGCACGCCGGCGGATTGCGCGCGACTCGCCCTCGGTCCCGGCTCCGAGCTGATCCGCGAGTGGGCCGAGGCGCGCCGCGCTGGAGAGGTCTGGCTGCTCTCGGGCATCAACCACGGGGCCAACCTCGGCGTCGACACGTACGTGTCAGGGACGGCGGCGGCGGCGCGCGAGGCCGCCATCCTTGGCTTCCCGGCGCTGGCCATCTCACAGTACGTCGCCAGGCACCGCGGCGTCGACTGGGAGCGCGCGGGCCTGCGCGCACGCCGCGTGATCGAGCAGCTGATCGCCAGGCCGCCGGCGCGTGGGGCCTTCTGGAACGTGAACCTCCCGCACCCTCTCGACGAGGCGCACGACTGCGAGATCGTTCACTGCGCGGCCGATCCGAGCCCACACCCGGTGCGCTTCGAGCGTCGCGGCGAGCACTTCGTCTACACGGGCAATTACCACGCAAGACCCCGCCTCCCGGACCACGACGTCGACGTCTGCTTCGGTGGGCGCATCGCGGTGAGTGAGATCGGCCTCTGATCCGACGGCCCGCGCCGAGTCAGGGCGCTCGACACCGCTGTGTTTCACCGATTCGACGCCCGGTCGAGAGTTTCTTGCCGGGTGTCACATTTCTGCTTTGACATCGATCGCATTTGCCGATATCAAGGCGGCGAACCCAGTGGAGGATCCGATGATCATCGCCATTTCCAAGTCCGAGACCCGCGCCGGACCCATCTCGCGCACGAGCTGGCATTTCAGCTCGCATGTCGCGGATGCGCCGGTGGCCGTCGCCCGGCCGTGGAATCACGATTCCACATTTGGCGGCGCGCTCGAGCGCAATCTCGGAATCGGAATCGGAATCGGAATCGGAAGAGGGAGGATGAGAGGGGTTCTCCTTGGAGGTGAGCCAGGAAGCTAGTCGAACCTGACACCTCATTGTGAAACGAGAACCCCTCTCGCCAGGACCGGCCAGAGGGGTTCTCGCTTTCCAGGGCTCTGAAATCACAGGGCAAGGAAAAGACAAGGAAAGGCGAGATAGCGAGATCCCAGGACGACAGGCCGATCGCAGGCGGGAGGCGGTTCTCTCAGGTGACCCGATCCACGCTGGATCGGGCGAGCACCCAGCAGGGAGGGGACCGGAATGGACCCGTTGGCCGGACAGAGATGGTACGAAGTCGAGCCCGAACAATTCGCATGGCATGCGTTCAGTGTCGGTATTCTGGGCCTGCTGCTCTTGGTCTTGCTGATCTCGGTAGAGAGCCTGGGCGAGCCGGAGGCGGCGGTCGAGACCTCACCCCCGGAGCGGATCGCAGTTCCGGTGGAGGCCGTGTCGAACCTGCACAGCCGAGAACACACGCGCGTGCATCGGCCCCCAGTGGCGGATGCGCGCGCGTGTGGAGCCGGGCTAGCGGGTCGGGCGCAGCTCCGCGGGGCTCCAGTACGCGCGCATGCTCGTGATCTTGCCCGCATCGTTGAAGCTCATCACATCGATCACGTCGGCGTACATCTTGGCATCGGGCGTCGTCAGCTCGGCCACGAGCGGCGCGGCACACTGGTTGCTGGCCACGCAGATCGGGCCGGTGATCTCCACGTAGAGGGCCGGCGCCGTGGCGCTATAGAAGCTCTGCAGGGACTCACGTCCCCTCAGGATGGTGCCGCCGACGGGATCCTCGACCGTACACTCATCGGCGTATAGATCCAAGATGCTCTCGACGTCGCCGGCGGAGAGGGCCTTGATATAGGACTGCATGACATTGCGAATCTCGTCGGGGGTCGGCATGACGTCTCCTGTGTGGCGTCCGCAAGAGCGGGGCCCAACGATATTAGCGCCGCACGCCATCCGAGAGCGAGTGCCATCTGCCGGCAGCATGCGACACACGGAGGATGGCCCCGTACAATCTTTTGGGAAGCCCGAATCGGCGCATCCGCTTTCGATCCGATACCTGGCCCCATGCACGATCTCATCCGGACAGAGAAAGGAAGAGCGAAGCATGACGACGCGACACCTACTCATCTGGGTCGTGAGCAGCCTGCTCGCCGCACCCGCGATGGCAGAGGATTGGTACCCCTCGCGCTACGGCGCGGACGACACCCTCGGTGCCATCAACAATCTCTCCGCGGAGAGCGTCGTGAAGGCCGCGCGCCTGGTCGAGACGGGAAAGGTCTACGGGCTCGGCGTCGAGACCGGACCCACCACACCCGCCTACGGTCCGCGCCGCTACCAGATGACCGTGCTGCAACTCGACGACGGAAGGGGCATTCCCTTCGGCAAGAACCGGGCGACGGGCAACGACGACCTGATGAATACGTGGATGGGAATCGGCAGCCAGATCGACGGTCTCGGCCACATGGGTATCGAGCACGTCTACTACAATGGCCACAAGGCGGAGGACTTCGTCACGCCGAGCGGCCTCACGAAGCTATCGGTGGACGCCCTGCCGCCGATCGTCGCGCGCGGTGTGCTGCTCGACATGACGAAGCTCCTGGGCAAGGAGATTCTCGATGCGGGTACGGCCTTCAACGAGAAGGAGATCCAGGCGGCGGCCCACGCTGCGGGGCTCGAGATCGGCCGGGGCGACGTCGTTCTCTTCCACACCGGCTGGCTGAATGTCGCCGACACGAATCCCACCCGCTTCATGGCTGGCGAGCCGGGCCTGGGCGTAGGCGGAGCGAAGCACCTCGCATCGCTCGGTGTCGTGGCCGTGGGCGCGGACAGCTGGGGACTCGAGGTGTTGCCGACCGAGGTCGAGGGCGAGTTCTTTCCGGTCCATCCAGAGCTGCTCGCCAAGAACGGTGTCTACATCCTCGAGAGCATGGACACGCGCGCGCTCGCCGCGGACGGCGTAACGGAATTCCTCTTCGTGCTTGGGCAGCCGCGCTTCGTCGGCTCCGTCCAGGCCATCATCAATCCCGTGGCGATTCGCTGACGCGCCACACACGTCCGAAGTAGTAGCTAGCGCGAAGCCGTGGCCCTTTGGGATCGGTCACGACCGGCACCCAGTTCTCGTGAGTCGAATGTTCTTCGAATGATCCGGGCCAGTGAAGCAGTTCACTGCTCCGACGCCCTCTGCCAGCGATGCTCCCTTCCTATCAGCCCCCTGATCAGCCCGATCAAATGGAAGGAGTCGCGTATGCAGGTTGACAGCCCGAGCATGGAGCGGATTCGAGGCGGGCAGAGCGTCCGCACCAAGAGCCGCTGGACACGAGCGCGGGTGGCGGACGCCCTCGCCGGCGACACGGCCGCCACGAGCGAGCTGGTGACCGACGTCGAGGCTCGGCTCGCCCTGAATGCGAGCGCCATCTACACCTGGCGCCACCGCATCCGCAGTCAGCTCGCGCAGGTGCAGGCGCAGCTCGACGGCGTCCACGAAAGTGGCTGGCCGCAGCACACGCTCGCGCCGCCCGGGCGGCATGACCCTGCGGGGGGACGATTGACATCTGTGTCAATCCCGCGAATCTAGGGGTTCCCCAGATTCAGCGGAGACCCCCATGAACTTCGATTTCTCGGACGACCAGAAGCTGCTGCAGAAGACTGCACGCGACTACCTGGCCGAGCACTCCCCCCTCACCGTCTGTCGCGAAGTCCTCGAGACCGACCAACCCTATGCGGTCGAGCTCTGGAAGGGCGCGGCCGAGATGGGCTGGCAGGGCGCCGTCATCCCCGAAGAGTTCGGGGGCGCCGGCTTTGGCCACCTCGAGCTGGCGATGATCGCCGAGGAGGTCGGCCGCGCACTGGCACCGATCCCCTTCTCGTCGAGCGTCTACTTCGCCACCGAAGCCATCCTCAAGGCCGGCAGCGACGCGCAGAAGAAGAAGTACCTGCCCGCCCTGGCGAGCGGCGAGGCGATCGGCACCTTCGCGCTGGCCGAGAAGCCCGGGCAGAGCGATGTCGAAAACGTCGAGGCCCGTGTATCGGGCGGGAAGCTCTGCGGGACGAAGGTCCCGGTGCCCGACGGCGATGTCGCGACCTTCGCGGTCGTGGCGGCCCAGGGCGATGGCGGCCTGTCGCTCTATTTGGTCGACCTCGACACCGAGGGTGTCTCGCGCGAGAGCATCACGTCGTTCGACCCGAGTCGCTCGATGGCGCGCGTCGAGTTCTCGGATGCGAGCGCGGAGCTGCTCGGCAAGCCCGGCGAGGGCGCCGCGCTGGTCTCGCACGTGCTCGATCGCGCCGCAGTGCTGATGGCCTTCGAGCAGCTGGGCGCCGCGCAGGCCTGCTTCGACGACACCATCGCGTTCACCCAGGGTCGCTACGCATTCGGCCGTCCGGTGGCGTCATTCCAGGCCATCAAGCACCGGCTGGCCGATATGTGGTGCGAGCTCGAGCTGGCGCGCAGCAATGCGTACTACGGCGCCTGGGCGCTCTCCAACGAGGAGGATGAGCTGACGGTCGCTGCGTGCATCGCACGCATCCAGGCCAGCGAGGCCTTCGACGACCTCGCGGTGGAGATGGTGCAGATGCACGGTGGCGTGGGATACACGTGGGAGTACGACTGCCACCTCTTCTACCGCCGAGCCAAGCTGCTGGCCGCCGTGCTCGGCACCCCGGCGGTCTGGAAGCACAAGCTCATCGATCGCATCGCGGATGCGGGCGAGGACTGAGCATCTCGCCCGCTTGCACGCCTTTCTAAACCGTCAATCAGAAGACACAAAGAAGAGAAGAAATCATGGACTTCAACGACACCCCCGAAGAAGCCACCTTCCGCGCCGAGGCCCGTGCCTGGCTGGACGCCAATGCCGAACTGCGCCGCCCCGACGACCGGCCGGCCGACGTTCTCTCGGAGCGCACCTCGCCCGAGATCATCGCCGCGTCACAGGCCTGGCAGAAGAAGAAGGCGGACGGCGGCTGGGCCTGCCTGACCTGGCCCACGGAGTATGGCGGCCGCGCCGCCACCTCGATCCAGAATGTGATCTGGGGCCAGGAGGAGGCGCGCTACAGGACGCCGCCGAATATCTTCGGCATCGGGACCGGCATGTGCGGCCCGACGATCCTGACCCATGGCAACGACGATCAAAAGGCGAAGTGGATCCCCAAGCTGCTCTCTGGTGAGGAGATCTGGTGCCAGCTCTTCAGCGAGCCGAGCGCCGGCTCCGACCTGGCCGGCCTGCGCAGCACTGCGGTGCGCGATGGCGATGACTGGGTGGTCAACGGCCAGAAGATCTGGACCACGGGTGCGCAGTTCTGTGATTGGGGGATCCTGGTAGTCCGCTCCGATGCCAATGTGGCCAAGCACTCCGGGCTCACCTACTTCGTCGTCGACATGCACTCGCCGGGTGTCGAGATCCGGCCGATTACGCAGATCAACAGGGGCCAGGGCTTCAATGAGGTCTTCTTCACGGACGTGCGAATCCCGGATGCCCATCGCATCAGCGAGGTCGGCAACGGGTGGGCGGTCGCCATCACCACGCTGATGAACGAGCGCGCCTCGATTGGGGGCGGGGGTGGGGGCAGCGTGAACGATCTGATCAGGCTGGCGAAGAGCGTCGAGATCGATGGCCGGCCGGCCATCGAAGACTCGGCGGTACGCCAGCAGATCGCTCGCTTCTACACCCGCATCAAGGGGGTGAAGATGACGGGCAACCGCACGCTCTCCGCGCTCTCGCAGGGCAAGACACCGGGCCCCGAGGCGAGCCTCGGCAAGCTGGTCGGCGCAAAGGTGGCGCAGGAAATGGCTTCCTTCGCCATCGAGCTGCAGGGCGCGGCCGGTGCGCTCGATCGGGACGCGGCCGCGCAGGGGGGTGATTGGCAGGGGCGCTACCTGGCGATCCCCGGCCTGCGCATCGCCGGCGGCACCGACGAGATCCTGCGCAACATCATTTCGGAGCGGGTACTCGGGCTGCCGCCGGAGAGCCGCGCCGACAAGGGAATCGCCTTCAAGGACATCCCGACGGGTCCGCCCTCCTAGGTCCAGCCAAGGTCCAGCCAAGGACGGGCGCGCCCCGCGCTGCGTCCGTCCACGACACAACCATGCCGCATAAGTACTTCAGCATCGATGGGACAGCGACGTTCGTGCACCACACGGGCCCGTCGACGCTGCCCGATCAGCCGCCGGTCTGCGATCTGGGCCAGACGCTGCTCTGCCTTCACGGTGCCGGAGGCAGTCTGGGCCACTTCGACGACGTCATCCAAAAGCTCCACACCAGCCACCGTCTGATCGCCTTCGATCAGCCCGGACACGGCCGCTCGGGCCAGCTCGACAGTCTGGGCTCGATCGATCGCATGGCCGACTTCACGCTGGCTTTCTGCGACAAGTTGGGTCTCGACGGGCTCGTGCTCTTCGGGCACGACATGGGGGCGGCCGTTGCGCTCTGCTGCGCGCAAGAGCGACCCGAGCTCGTGCGCGCGCTCGTGCTCTGCGCTGCCGGTGATCGCTTCGACCTGCCCGACGCCCTCATCCTGCAGGCGCGACGTGTGAGCGAGGGCAAGGAGCGCCGCCCCTTCGATGTCGCGGCCTTCTCGAAGCGGACGTCCCCCGACGTCATGAAGCGTGGCTTCATGCTCGGTGTGAGAACCGACCCGCGCGCCACTTTCGGCGATCTGCTGGCCTGCCGAGATTGGGTCGGCGCGGACGCTCTCGGGAGCATCCGGCAGCCCTCACTCGTGATCCACGGCGAGGACGATTACGGGTGGGTCCGCGAGCGGGCCAGCGCGCTGACCGAGGCCCTGCAGAGTTCGCGGCTCGACGTGGTGGCCTCGGCCGGTCATCAGATCCTACTCGAGGCGCCGGAAGCGCTGGCGGCCTCGGTGGGCGACTTCCTGGGAAATCTCTCGTGACGCTCTCGGGCCAGATCGCCATCGCAGGCGCGTACGAGCACCCGACCCGCTTCGCTCCGGACAAGAGCGAGTCGCTGATCATGGCCGAGTCCGCACGCGGCGCCCTCGAAGAAGCGGGCCTCAGACTCGCAGACGTCGACGGGCTCTTTGCCGCCGGTATCTCGATGGGACCGATGGGCGTGGTGAACCTGGCCGAGTACTTGAACATCAAACCGCGCTACCTCGACGGAACCAACATCGGCGGCTCGTCGTTCGTTGCGCATGTGAGTCACGCGGCGGCCGCCATCCATGCCGGACTGTGTGAGGTGGCTCTCATCCTCTACGGCAGCACGGCGGCGTCCAGCGCGATGGCGATCGGCACCGGGCTCGGCGGTGGCGGGCGCGATCCGGAGGCGGCCTTCGTCGCGCCCTACGGGATGACCACGGTCGGCAGCTACGCGCTGGTCGCCCGGCGCCATATGCACCTCTACGGCACGACGCCCGAGCAGCTGGCCGAGATCGCAGTCACCATGCGTCAGCACGCTTCACTGAATCCCGAAGCCAAGATGCAGAAACGGATCGACGTGGCCGACGTCCTCGAGAGCCGCATGATCAGCACGCCGCTCCACCTGCTCGATTGCTGCATCATCAGCGACGGTGGCGGCGCGGTCATCGTCACGTCACTCGAGCGCGCGCGCGACCTGAAGCAGCCTCCGATCGTGCTGCGTGGCTGCGGCGAGGCCGTCTGCCATCAGGAGATCGGCAGCCCGGATCTGCTGACCATCGCGGCCAAGCAGTCGAGCGAAGAGGCCTTTGCGATGTCGGGACTCTCCCACGACGACGTCGATCTCTGCACCATCTACGACTCGTTCACGATCACACTCCTCGTTACTCTGGAGAATCTGGGCTTCTGCAAGCCCGGCGAGGGCGGCGCATTCGTGGAAGCGGGCCGCATCGGGCTGAGCGGAGCGCTGCCCGTCAACCCCGACGGTGGCGGGCTCTCCTCCAATCACCCGGGCATGCGCGGTATCTTCCTGGTCATCGAGGCCGCGCGCCAGCTGCGCGGCGGCATGGGCGAGAGGCAGGTCGACGGCGCGGAGGTCGCGCTGGTGCACGGCACGGGCGGAACACTCGGCGCAATCCACAGCGGCGCAACGCTGCTGCTCTCGAGGGACTGATCGGATCCCGGCAATGGCGAAGCAAGAGATCGAATACAGAGCACCGGCCACCAACTGGCAGACCCGCGGCTTCTGGGAGGGCTGCGGGCGTGGCGAGTTGGTGCTGCAGCGCTGCGGCGACTGCGGGACGGTGCAGCACAAGCCGCGGGGGATCTGCGCGAGCTGTCTCTCCAGCGCCCTCGAGCACTTCGTCGCCTGCGGGCGCGGCCGGGTGTACACCTATACGGTCACGCACCAGAATAATATGCCGGGCTTTCGCGACGCCTGTCCCTATGTGCTCGCCTACGTGGACCTCGAGGAGGGGCCGCGCCTGATGACCCAGGTGGCGGGCTGTGAGCCGGATGCGGTCGAGATCGGCATGGCGGTGAAGGCCGACTTCGTAGACACCGGTGACGGCCTGGGCGTCCCGCGCTTCGTACCGGCATGATCCTCGACCTGCACAGCCACTCCATCGTCTCGGATGACAGCCGGGCGAAGGTCGAGAACTATTGTCAGTGGATCCGGAAGAAGGCGATTCCGGTCGATGGTTTCGTGCTGACCGAACATCGGCTCTACGACGACGTGTCCGACTACTCGGCCCTGGGCCGGGAGTCGGGTCTGCTGATCCTCAAGGCCAGCGAGGTGGAGACGGACTACGGCCACGTCCTGGTCTTTGGGGTCACCGACGCACTGAGACGCACATTCGACTTCGGCGAGATTGGCCTACCCCTGGAAAAAGTCGTACACGAGAGCGCGCGCCATGGCGCGATTGCAGTGCCCTGCCACCCCGGTCGCACGAAGGTCGGCATGTGCGCCCACATCGAGACCCGCGGCGAGCCCGAGGGCGTCCAGGTGATCGAGACGCTCAACGGCGGTAGCCGTGGCAACGAGAACGACGAGGCCCTCGCCCTGGCCGAGCGGAAGGGCTATCACCGGATCGGCGGGAGCGACTCGCACATCGTGAGCCACATCGGCCGCTGCGCGACCCGCTTCGAGGATGAGATCCACGACATGGATGAGCTGGTGGCCGCACTCGGTGCGGGACGCTGCGAGGCCATCAGGCTGGAGGATGGGGCATGGATATCGCTGCCCTGAACGAGAAATATGTCGGGCTCGAATTCGACGAAGTGCACTTCGATATCGAGACCGAGCCGATGGTCGAGTTCGCCGAGGCGTGCGGCGAGACCCTGCCCAAGTTCACCGATCCGAGCGATCCGGACTTCCAGGCGGTGCCGAGCTACACGGCACGCTTCCACGGCGGCCGGGCGCTGCCCGAGGGCTTTCCCATCGTTCAGGAGAAGAACTTCGACGGCGGAAAGACCGTCGAGTGGAAGGCACCGATCCGAGCTGGCGATCGCCTCACCGGCCGCTCCCACATCCACGACATCTTCGAGAAGACCGGACGCTCCGGCGGCATGATGTTCATCGTGCACCGCATGGAGTTCACGAACCAGAACGACGAGCTGATTGCCATCGTCGACTGGAAGATGATCCAGAAGCTGGGCTGATGAATATGAGCGATGCAGGGGGAAAGGCATACGAAGATGTCGAGTTCGGCGAGGAGCTCCCCGAGCACATACCGGATGTCTCGATGTCGGCGGTCAAGCGCTTCGGCGAGGCCACCGGCATGACGTTCTGGCGCTTCACGGATCACGAAAAGGCGCGCGCCGCCGGCCTGCCCGGCGCCATGGTGCAGGGCATCATGAGCCAGGGCATCCTGGTCAGCATGATCCACCGCTGGGCGCCCAACGCGGTGGTGCACCGGATCGACACGATCTTCCGGGCGCCGGTGATCGTCGACAGTCGGCCCGTCTGCCGCGGTGTGGTGACCGATCTGAACGACGAGGCACGCAGCCTCGAGATCGATCTCACGCTCTGCAACGAGGCCGGCGAGACGCGCGTGCTGGGCACGGCCAGCGTCGAGCTACCGGCCTAGAGGCGCAGCCGGAAAGCTGGGTTCCTTTCTGCTGCCGGCAGCAGGCGGAGCCGTCGAGTACGGCCTTCAGCCCCGCAGGCTCCGGGCAACCCCGACCTCCAGCAGCCGCTGCGCCGAGCGCGCTCCATCGATGGCCGCGCTCATGATCCCGCCGGCGTAGCCCGCCCCCTCGCCGACCGGGTAGAGGTTCGAAAAGCCCGCAGCAAGTCGATCCTCGCCTCCGCGGGGCATGCGGATCGGGCTCGCGCTGCGGGACTCGATGCCAACGAGCAGCGCCTCCGGCCCGGCATAGCCCGGGATCTGGCGATCGAAGCGACCCAGCGCGTGTCGCAATGCGTCGCGGACCCGCTCGGGTAGCAGCGCATCGATCCGCTCGCCCACCAGCCCGAAGCTGTAGCTGGATCGACCGATTCCACTCGAGATCCGGCCGGCCAGAAAGTCGGGGGCGCGCTGACCAGGCGCCGTGTAGTCGCCGCCCCCGGCTTCAAAGAAGCGCCGTTCCAGCTCCTCCTGCAGCGCGACGCCGGCGAATGGATCATCCCCCAGCTCGCGGCGACCGAGGGTCGTCACCAACGCCGCATTGGCAAAGGGTGAGGAGTGGCGCGAGTTGCTCATGCCGTTGGTACACAGCAACCCGGGCACGTTCACGCTCGCGACGATCTGTCCGCCTGGACACATGCAAAAGGAGTGGGCCGCGGCTGCGCCCTGTCCCGATTTGCAGCGCAGCCCGTAGTACGCGGCGCCGAGCCGACCGGCGAGTGCGGCGTCGCCATAGCGTCCCGCATCGATCAACGATTGTGGATGCTCGATGCGCACACCGAGCTGAAAGGA
Organism: Deltaproteobacteria bacterium; assembly: GCA_019310975.1. Classification (GTDB taxonomy): domain Bacteria; phylum Myxococcota_A; class UBA9160; order UBA9160; family UBA4427; genus JAFDDH01. The sequence goes on from JAFDDH010000005.1 coordinate 24,894, forward strand.
CTTGCCCTCGAACGCTACGCCCTGCACGAGCAGCCGCTCGAAGGTATCCCGCGCACTGTGGCCGAGCGCCAGCACCACCGCATCGCACGGCATCTCGCCAATCGATGTCGCCAGTGCTCGCACGCGGCGCCCGCCTTCGCCTGCATCGAACACCAGCCCTTCCAATCGAGTGCGCCAGTGGAAGTGCACCCCCTCCGCCTGCATGCGCGCGCGCAGGGCCGGCAGCACGCGGTGGAGCCGATCCGTCCCGATATGGGCGCGAGCATCATATGCGATGTCCGCGGGTGCACCGCAGGCAATCAGCTCCTCGAGAATCGGCATTTCGAGTGGGTGGTCGACGCGGGTATAGATCTTGCCATCCGAGTAGGCGCCGGCACCGCCCTCACCAAAGAGCAGGTTCGCCTCGGGATCGAGGCTGCGCGTGCGCAGGAATCGTGCGAGAGCGTGGCTGCGCTCGGCCAGCACCGGACCGCGATCGATCAGATCGACGTGAACGCCACTGCGCGCCAGCGTGAGCGCAGCAAAGAGACCCGCCGGGCCGGCGCCGACGACGGCCACGCGCGCTCCGACCAGCGAGGCATGCCGCCGATCGCAGGCCAGTTCCGCCGGCGCAGCACGCGCCACGACGCGCCCGCTCCGCACCGCCTCCCGGAACCCACCACCCGCGTCCGTCTCGAAGCCGGCGGCCAGCTGCAGATCCACATGGACCACGAAGCGAACCTCGCGCGAGGCCCCGCGACGCCGCGCATCGAGCGACCGATGACCGATGCGAAGACCCCGCACTTCTTCTTCGGCCAGGCCCGCCCGCTCGAGGGCACGCGCCCAGAGAGCGCTCTCGGGCTCGTCGACTCCGATTGAGACGCCCATCACACGCCAGGTCTCCGTCGCCTGCGTGCGCGAGCTCACACCCCGCGCCCCGGGCGGCCGCGCCCTCGCCTCAAGCCGAGTCGCTCGCAAGCCGAAAAATCGGGACAGGGGGAAGCCACATGAGCATGGCAGATACGACGGTCCTCGTATTGGGGGAGCACGCTCTTCTGCTCTCGAGTCTGGCCGATCGGATCCGGGATCTGGGCTTCCGCGCGATTCGTGCCAAGACCCCTCAGGAGGCACTGGACCTGGCGACCGAGCGCGGCTACCGCTTCGACGCCGTGCTGATCGACGCGGGCGTGCCGGCGCTCGACCTCCCGGCCGCGCTCGCCAACCTGCGCATGCGCGCCGGCGCCCAGGGCATCAACTTCCTGGCCACGGGCGTAAAGCCCTGCGCCGAGGAGTGTGCACGGCTGCGGGAGGCCGGCGTCCTCTACGCGCTCTGGGAGCCCGTGGGCAACCACGCAATGCGCTTCCAGCTCAATCGCGCCACCACCCACGATCCCGGCGCCTCCTTGAGGGAGGAGCAGCGGGTGCCCACCGAATGGAAGACGCGCGTCACGGTGGGCGGCCGCCCCAAGCCGGCCTCAGTCTACTCGCTTTCGGGGGGTGGAGCCTTCCTGGCCACCGCTCGCCCGTCCATGCGCGGAGCCGAAATGGCCGTCGATCTTCCGCTCCCCGGCGGCACCATCAGCGTGCTCGCTCGCGTGCTCTACACCAACGTGCCCGGCAACCTGGCGCGCTCGCACCTGCCGAGCGGCATGGGAGTGCGATTCATTGACACGCCGATGGGCGATCGACGCGCCATCGACCACCAGGTCAGCGAAGTGGCCGTCCACTACCTCGTCTAGATTCAACCCCGCCGGGGGTCCAACGCGGTAGCATCGGCCTGCGCCCTGGAGCGTGGTGGCAAGGAAGCTGGATGGATCTCGCGAGGCTCGGCCCCGAGGAGCGCAGGAACGCGCTCGACCGCATGGAGCAAGAGGAGTTCGACGTCGTCGTGATTGGCGGCGGCGTGACCGGTACGGGTGCTGCGCTCGATGCCGCCACGCGCGGACTCTCCGTGGCGCTCGTGGAGCAGCGTGACTGGGCATCGGGCACCTCGAGTCGCTCGAGCAAGTTGATCCACGGCGGCCTGCGCTACCTCGAACAGCTCGACTTCGAGCTCGTCCTCGAGGCCAAGCGCGAACAGTCGCTCATGCTGGGTCGGCTCTGCCCGCATCTGGCTCGACCGGTGGCCTTCCTCTTCCCACTCACACACTTCGTCTGGGAACGCGCCTACGTGGGCGCTGGCATCCTGCTCTACGACATCATGACGCGACATCGCGATCTGCCGCGCCACACGCATATGAGCCGGCGCCGCGCCCTGCGCGAGTTCCCCAGCCTCGCCCCAGACCGCATCAAGGGCGCAATCCAGTACTACGACGCATTGGTGGACGATGCTCGCCACACGCTCACGCTGGCCCGCACGGCGAGCCTGCACGGCGCGGCACTCGCCTCGAGTGCGCGGGTCGTCGACCTCGTCGAAACCGGTAGTCGCGTCACGGGGGTGCGCGTCCGCTGCCTCGAGAGCGGCCGCGAGATCGTGATCCGCGCCCAGCAGGTCATCAACGCCACCGGCGTATGGACCGACGAGATCCAGCATATGGTCGGGCGCGGCCGCATCCATGTGCGCGCCTCCAAGGGGATCCACCTGGTTGTGCCGCGCGACCGCATCCACGGCGAGAGCGGACTCATCCTCCGCACCGAGAAGAGTGTCCTCTTCGTCATTCCGTGGAAGAGCCACTGGATCATCGGAACCACGGACACGGATTGGGAGCTGGATCTGGCCCACCCCGCCGCCAGCCAGACCGACATCGACTATCTGCTCGGCCAGGTGAACGCAGTGCTCGCCCAGCCGCTCACCCGCGACGACATCGAAGGGGTCTACGCGGGGCTGCGCCCGCTGCTGCGCGGCGAGAGCGACGCCACCAGCGAGCTCTCGCGCAAGCACGCCGTCACGCAGTCGGTTTCGGGCCTGATCACAGTGGCCGGCGGCAAATACACCACGTACCGCATCATGGCGCGGGACGCGATCAACCTGGCGGCACGCGGACTTTCCCAGCGCGTGCCGCGTTGCTGCACGGATCGCACGCCGCTGGTCGGCGCGCCCGGCTACCAGGCCTTCTGGAACCGGCGCGAGACGCTCGCCGAGGAGAGCGGGCTTCACGTCACGCGAATCGAGCACCTGCTCGGCCGCTACGGCTCACGCATCGAGGAGCTCTTGGCACTGATCGAGGACCGGCCGGGTCTCGGCGAGCCGCTCGAGGGGGCACCCACCTATCTCGCAGTCGAAGCTCTCTACGCGGCCTCGCACGAGGGCGCCCTGCACCTGGACGATGTACTCACGCGGCGCACGCGAATCTCCATCGAGACCTTCGACCGCGGCGTGGCCGCGGCCCGGCACGTCGCGGCCCTGATCGGCGAAGTGCTCGGCTGGGACGAGGCCACCATCGCCCGCGAGATCGAGCACTACGAGGCCCGCGTCTCGGCGGAGCTCCTGAGTCAGGAGCAGCCCGACGACGGCACCGCCGACGCTGCGCGCCTGGGCGCGCCCGATGTGCGGCTGGGCGGGCTGGGCGGATTGGCGAGTGCCGATCCGGCCGAGGTCGTGCGGCTCTCGGATCGGCGCGGCGAGGACTGACCTTCGCGCGCGCGGCTGTCGTACACTCGGACGACGCGCAGAGGGGAGGACGGCATGCCGGGCGCACTCGACGGGTATCGCATCATCGACCTGAGTCAGGTCATTTCCGGCCCCCTGGCCACCCGCATCCTGGCCGACCAGGGCGCCGACGTGATCAAGGTCGAGCCGCCCTCCGGCGACATCCTGCGCCATATGGGCGGCATCTCGGGGCTCTCCCCGACATTCACGACCACCAACCGCAGCAAGCGCTCGGTGGTGCTCGACCTGAAGAAGCCGGAGGCCCTCGAGACGCTACGCAGGCTGGTCAAGGGCGCCGACGTCTTCATCCAGAACAGCCGCCCCGGTACCGCCGAACGGATCGGAATCGGCGAGAAGGCGCTGCGCGAGATCAACCCCAAGCTCATCTATGTATCGATCTGCGGCTTTGGTGAGGAGGGACCCTACGCGCACAAGCGCGTCTACGATCCGCTCGTACAGGGCATGTCGACGCTGACGGAGATCCAGGGCGGGCCGGCCGGCCGGCCCAGCCTCGTGCGCATAATCGTGCCCGACAAGGTCACTGCGCTGACCGCGTCACAGAGCATCACGGCGGCATTGCTCGCCCGCGAGCGCACGGGTGAGGGCCAGCACGTTCGGCTCTCGATGCTCGACGCCGTGATCGCATTCGTCTGGCCCGAGGGCATGGCGTACCACACCTTCGTGTCGCCCGATCTGCCGCGGCCCAAGCCCGTCGCCCGCCGCGACCTCGTCTACGAGACACTGGACGGATATGTGGTCGCCTCGACGGTGGCCCGCCGCGAGTTCGAGGGCTTCTGCCGCGCGGTGGGCAAGCCCGAGTGGCTCGAGGATCCGCGCTTCAAGGATGCCGCCGGCATGGTCAAGAACGCCAAGGAGCGACTCGAGATGATGGCGGAGGTGCTCGCCACGAACACCACGGAGCATTGGCTCGAAGTACTCGACGCCGAGGACGTGCCGTGCGCACCGGTGCTCACGCGCGACGATGTACACCTGCATCCGCAGGTGCAGGCCAACGGCATCATCGTCGAGGACGAGCACCCGGTGGTCGGCCGCGTCCGCCAGGCGCGCCCCCCCGAACGCATGGACGGCACTCCTTCCGCCATCACGCGCCCGGCGCCGACCATCGGCCAACACACCGAGGAGGTGCTGGTCGAGCTGGGGCTGACGAGCGCAGAGATCTCGAAGCTACGCGAGCTCGGAGCGCTCGGGACGTTGGCGTGAGCGAGGCCGCGACCCGCCGCGTCTGGGGCGTCGGCACGTCGCGCACCATGCGGGCGCACTGGATGCTCTGCGAGCTCGACCTGCCCTACGAGACCCGCGAGATCATCCCACGCACCGAGGGGATGAACGACCCCGACTTCCTGAAGCACTCGGCCCGCGGCAAGGTGCCGATCCTCGAGGACGGCGACGTCGTAATCGGTGAGAGCGGCGCGATCGTCTTCCACCTCGCGGATCGCTATCGCGACCGCGCCAGATTGGCGCCGGAGCCCGCTACGCGCGAGCGCTCGTTCTTCGACGAGCTCTGCCTCTTCTCGCTGACCGAGCTCGACGCGCCGCTCTACGTCATCCGGCGCCACGAGGGCCTGCCCGAAGTCTACGGCGAGTCCGCCGTCGCCGTCGCGGCCGCGCGCGAGTACTTCCTGCGCGGAGCCGAGGAGATCGAAAGGCGCCTGGAGGATGGGCGCCCGTACTTGATGGGGGATGACTTCAGCGGCGCGGACCTGCTCGTGGCGACCTGCACGCGCTGGGCGAGCTTCGTGGGGATCGATCTGCCAGAGCCGCTCGCCACGCACGGCGCACGCTGCGAGGGCCGCCCGGCCTGCCGCGAGGCCATGCAGCGCAACTTCCCTCCGGCCGCTCTGGAGGCGCTCGGTCGTCCGGCTGTGAACGCGCAATGACGCCGTCCCCGACTCGGTGACAGATCATCGGCCGAACGACTGCCCGACCAGGGCCTGCCGCACGACCTCTCCGCAGACGGATACGAACTCGCGAACCCGCTCGCGCACCTCGCAAGCCCCGAAATCGATCACGTCCTCGAGTGAGAGGCGAGCCATCTCGAGGGTGTGGACCAGCTCGCGACCCGCGTCATCCGCTTGCACCTCGACTTCGGCGACGAAGCGGTAGCCGCGGCAATGCAGCGTCCGAATGACCTCCTGGCCCCGGCCGTCGTCCCCGACGAGACGCCGCGCCTCCTTGACGAGCCGCGTGAGCGAGGCCTCGGTCACGACCGTGTCGGGCCACAGCAGGCGCACCAGTGCCACACGAGACACAGCGCGCGCGCGATGCCGCACCAGGAAGAGCAGCAGATCCATCACCTTTGGCTGCACGTGGCAGCTCCGCCCGGCCCGCGAGAGCGAGCGCGCATCCTCGTCGAGCTCGAAATCGCCAAAGTAGTAGAGCATGTCGGTCTCCATTCCTCTCCGATGGTTCGCCTATGCAGTCGCTGAAGCAGCTTCCCCGGATGTGAAGCCCTTCACACCCGCTCACACCCCCGCTGGGCACTCTGATATGCTCGCGCCGATGTCGACCTCGCGGACAGACTGGGCGGAGGTGATGGAGCGCCTGATCGGGGGCGATCGCCTGGCGCTGCTCGAAGTGAGCCGACTGCTCTCGGGCTTTCTGCGCCGCTGGAACGCCTACGACTTTCGTGACGAGTGGGACGACTTGATCCAGGAGGTGGTGCTCGCGACGGCCAGCGCCCTCTCGGAGGGACGCATTCGCGAGCGCGCCGCCGTGGTCGGCTACCTTCAGAGCACTGCGCGATTCAAGTTGGCAGATCGGCTGAAGCGTCACCTGCGCTGCCGTGAGGACGACCAGCTGCCCTGGGAAGACACTCTGGGGGGGGCCATCGAGCTCGAGACCGCCGAGCAGCCGGGCGATCACTCCCATTCCGAGCTCGACCAGGCCCTCGAAGAGCTGGATCCCGCCAAGCGCCAGGCCGTGCTGGCCGTCTACGCCGAGGGCATGACCTACGAGGAGGCGGCCGCGGCGACCGGCCTGCCCCTCGGCACGCTGAAACGCTATCTGCGCGACGGCCTCGGCAGCCTGCGCCGCGCGATGCGACCGCGCGTCAGGCGAAGAAGGTGATCCGATTCGGAGCCGCCAGGCGACTGAGCGGGTGGGGGAGAGCGCGCTGCGCCACACACGAAGGACAGGGATGAGCTGCGAGAGGACCGAATCGCTGGAGCTGGTGGCCTTCTGGGTCGATCGAAGCGCGCCCGAGTGGGCTGATCTGCGCGACCACTATCCACGTTGTGTGGACTGCAGTGAGGCGGTGGCCGCGCTCTCGGAGTTCGTGACCGAGCTGGAGACACGGGCGACGGCATCCGCCCATCCCGACCCCAAGCGGCTGCTCGACTTCGCGATCGCGCAGTCGTCGCTGCCGGCCGATGCGCGGGCACGCATCGAATCGCACGTGGCCCACTGCTCGAGCTGCCGGGACGAGCTCCATGTAGTGCGCCACTTCGACTATGCGGGGCTACCGCAGCCGACGCGCGCCGAGGCGCCGGACCTCGAGGAGCGAGCCAGCGGGTTCTGGGCGTGGCTCACCGCGCTGCCCGCGAATCAGCCGGCGTTGGGATTCGTCGCGACCTCGGCGCTGGCCGTAGTGCTCGGCATCACGCTCTCGCAGCTGCTTCCGGAGCGCGGCGAGCGCGGGCGACCTGCCCTCGCGCGGGACCGCATCGCCCAGTCCGCGCCGGCCGTGCCCCCAAGAGCCGCCCGGCTGCAGGCGCCGATTCAGACTACGACGCCCACGCGCACACCGACGCCAACACCGACGACCCCGACCCCAGCCGCCGATCCGCTGGCGACCCAGCTCGCGGAGGCGCGGCCCGTCGAGAAGCCCGCCGAGGCGCCCGCAAACGAGCGGGTCATGGCGGAGATCGCAGTCGAGAAGCTGGCCACCACCAACGCCTCGATTCCTTCGACTCGCGTCGAGCCGGCGCCCTTCACGCCCGCGACAGAGCCGCCCAGCCAGCCGCTCCTCCTGGCAGCGAACCTGCCCACGTACGCGCCGACCTACGAGATGAACCCGACGCTATTGGGAGACGCCTTCGGCGACGCGCGCCTGCATACGGTGCTTCGAAGCCGGAGCGTGCAGCTTCCCAGCGTGCGCGCGCTCGCGCCGCCCCACGTGGGCGCCACGGCCTTCGCCTCCCCGACGCTCTACTGGTACCTCTCGGCGGCCAGCCCGGTGCCGATCGAGATCGCAGTGATGGACGACGTGGGGATCGAGCCGCTGCTCGAGATTCACATCGATCCGCCGATTGCCGCCGGTATCCACGTCCTCGACCTGGCGGCGCGTGGCGTATCGCTCGAGCCAGCGATCTCGTACAGATGGCTGGTCGCACTGGTCCCGGATCCAATGCGGCGCGAAAACGATCAGGTGGCCTCGGCGGGCATCCGCCTGGCGCCTCCGGATGCCGCGACAGCGCAGAAGCTCGCAACCGGGCCGGACTCCGAACTTGCACACCGCCAGGCCGGGCTCGGCTATTGGTACGACGCGTTCGCGACGCTCGAGGGCTGGCGTAGAGCCGAACCGCAGGCACTGCGCCTGCCGGAGTTCGAGGCCGCCTTGCTCGAGCAGGTGGACCTACTCGACGTCGCCGGCGCCCTTCGCTGAAGAGTCCCACCGCTCGGAGCGGGATCCGGGCTCTGCGTATTCCCACCACCTACCCGGAACCCCGCTCAGCTGCGGTCAACGCCGACCTCTACTGGTACGGTACGCGCCACATGTGGTCGAAGCGCACCGGCTCCTTCTTCCACACCCACTCCTTGTCGAGCTTGGGCCGCACTTCTTCGATCGGGGTCGAATCCGCGGTCGAGTTCGCGATCGAATCCGCGTCCGAGGTGGGTGCGTTGGCGACGAGAGCGATCGTCGCCGCGGCCACGATCGCGGCCGCCACGAGGAATTGGGTCGCGCCCCGGATGAACGAGGCCCGCGGTGCGCTGACAAGGAACCGACCCAAGGACAAACGAGTCTGCTGAATGGCGTGCATGGTTTTCCCTCCACTCAATCGGGCAGCACGTCTTGGTCGCGCTGCGTTGGGTTTCGAGGAATATGTCTGCACCACGCCATCGGCAGATGTGAAGCGGTTCACTGCTGGGAAGAATCTTCTCTCCCGGCCACGAGGACGGCGCCTCCAGTGTTCTCGTGCGGCGCGCGCCGAGCGCAATGGGAAGCGGGCGCTAGACGCCTTCCGTCTGCAGCGCTCTACGCTCGACCCAGCGCCGATAGCGTGCGGTGGGAAAGAAGCTCAACATCAGCAGAGTGCCCGAGAGTGAGAGGAAGGTGGTCGCGAAGGCGACCACCCCGGCGATGATCGGGCGACCGAGCTCGGGCACCCAGAGGGTCGTGCTGCCAGTCAGCTCTACGTACCAGAGCCGCGCCAGCGGATCCGACCAGGACAGCAGCATGGTCACGAGCGCCCACATGCTGATCAGCAAGAAGCGATTCGAGACCACGGCATCCGATAGCCCCAGCCGCAGCCGACGCTGCGACATGCGCCAGGACCGCCAGGCCTCGCCGGATAGCCAGCTGAAGCCGACGCCCTTGAGAGCGAGCACGACCCAGTAGCCCGCACCGTTCATGACCCGGAGCTCGAAGCGCTCGGTCCACCAGAGCGAGTACGCGCCGGCCAGCATGCCGAGCGCCAACCCCCACGCCAGCCACCGCCCCCAGCGCGCATGCGGTCGAAACGTCAGCCAGGTGAAGAAGATGAAGCCGACGGAGCCGGCAATGGAAAAGACGTAGTACGCGCAGTGGACGCGGCTGGCGATCTGATCGGAGAGCGCGAGCTCGGGCCGGGACCAGCCGGTGTAGAGCGCACTCGAGAGCCCGGAGGCCAGTGCGTGGTAGAAGAGGAAGAAGCAGCCGAGCCAGAGCTCGGGAGCGGAGAGCTGGAGGCCGCTGCGCACGATGAGGCGGAAGCCAATCAGCAGTCCGAGCAACAAGGTCGCGAGCGTGACGATTGCGCTGAGCGCTTCCACTACGACTCCCCGATAAAAAATCTGTCATCGGCCACACGCAGCTTCGGGCTGAGCTCATGTGCCGAAGCTGGCCCAGCGTGGCCACATTTGGGCCCATTCCACCCCGCCCAGAGGACCCGGAGAGCAGCTTCTCCTGCTACCGCGCGCTCTTCCATTGACTGCCAGGGTGACTTCGCGCAAAACAGAACCCATCCCGGGCCCCCGCGCCGCGCAGCGCGCCTGTCGCCCCACAGGAAAAGTCACAGGCCCTGATCGACAGGCCCCTTTTCAAAGGCCCTTTTTCGAGGAGGACATCCAACGATGCAATCCGGACTTCGCCGCTGGCTTCGTGCCGGTGCCACGTTCGCCACCCCGCTGGCGCTCGCCGCCGCGGCGCCCGCCACGGCACGCGCCGAGGATGTCGCCAACGGAGCGGACACCGCCTGGATCCTCACCTGCTCGGCCCTCGTCCTGCTGATGACGTTGCCCGGACTCGCCCTCTTCTATGGCGGTCTCGTGCGCGTCAAGAACATCCTCTCGGTGCTGATGCAATGCATGATGGCCGCCGGGCTGGTCGGCGTGCTCTGGGTCGTGGCCGGCTACAGCCTGGCCTTCGGCGAGGGCAACAAATTCATCGGCGACTTCAGCATGGTCATGCTGAGCGGCATCACGCCGGACACGGTGTCGGGCACCATCCCGACCTACGTCTTCGTGATGTTCCAGGGCATGTTCGCAATCATCACACCGGCACTCATGCTCGGCGCCTTCGCGGAGCGCATGCGCTTCAGCGCCTACCTCGCCTTCATCAGCATCTGGCTCTTCGTCGTGTACATCCCGCTGGCCCACATGGTGTGGGGCGGTGGCTGGATCGGCGCGGACCTGGGCGCCCTCGATTTCGCTGGCGGGCTCGTCGTCCACATGTCGAGCGGCTTCTCGGCCCTGGTGGCCTGCCTCTTTCTCGGGCCGCGCCGCGGCTACGGCAAAGAGCCGATGCCGCCCAACAACCTGGTCTTCACGATGATCGGCGCCTCGCTTCTGTGGGTGGGCTGGTTCGGCTTCAATGCGGGCAGCCAGCTCGCCGCCGACGGCACCGCCGGCCTGGCCTTCCTGACCACGCAGACCGCAGCGGCCACGGCGGTGCTCTTCTGGGCCGCCATCGAGTGGATCCACCGCGGCAGGCCGACGCAGCTGGGTGCAGCCACCGGTGCCGTTGCAGGCCTGGTGGCGATCACACCCGCGTGCGCATTCGTGGGACCGGGAGGCGCCATCGCGATCGGTGCGGGCGCCGCGTTCATCTGCTACGCCGCCGTGACGATCATCAAGCCGAAGCTCGGCTACGACGACTCGCTGGACGTCTTCGGCGTGCACGGTATCGGTGGGATGTGGGGCGCCATCGCGACCGGCCTCTTCCTGGCGCCCTGGGGCATGCAGGAAGGTGTCTCGCAGGGGTCGCAGATCCTGAAGCAGCTGATCAGCGTCGGCTTCACGGCCCTCTACGCCAGCGCAATGGCGTTCTCGATCCTCTTCGTGCTGAAGCTCGTGATGGGCGACCTCCGCGTGAGCGCCGAGGACGAGCACCAGGGACTCGACGTATCCGAGCACAGCGAGACCGCCTACGGCCAACCGACCTGATTCCGGCTTCGGGCGGGGCGCAGTCTGCGCTCCGCCCGTCGCTCGCTCCGCCGGCGCGCGATACGCGTGACAAGAGAGGAGTAACCGACGCGTGGGAACCTACGTGTACATCGGCCACGACGGGCCGCGCGGACTCGAGCTGCGAGGCACGGTGCGAGAGCGTCACCTGGCTCACATCGAGAATCTCGACGCTGCAGGCCGGATCGCCTTTGCGGGGCCGCTGCGCGACGAAAGCGGCTCGCCTTTCGGCAGCCTGGTGGTCTTCGAGGCCGATGATCTGATCAGCGCACGCAGGGTCGCCGAGAGCGATCCCTACCTCACCGAGGGCGTCTTCGATCGCGTGGACGTGCACGAGAGCCTGATGGTATTTCCGAAGCGCAGCTAGTGTCTTGAGTCAGAAGTTCGTCGGAACTTTAATCGTGTACGCAGCATCTCACTCTCCGAGTCATCATGGGGGGAGAGATGGCACGACGAGGACGACCGCTAGTTCCGCTCGAACTGAGTGACGACGAGCGCGACACGCTGATGCGATTTGTGCGACGTCGCAAGACCGCTCAACAACTGGCGCTGCGCTCGCGCATCGTATTGTTGTGCGCACAGGGGCTTGCAAGCCGGGAAGTTGCCACGCAGCTAGGCATCCACGAGGACACCGTCTGCAAGTGGCGCGGGAGGTTCCAGAAGAACCGCCTGGGCGGCTTGCTCGACGAGCCGCGGCCTGGGGCCCCGCGCAAGATCAGTGACGAGACCGTGGAGCGCATCGTCACGATGACGCTCGAGAGCACGCCGTCGGACGCCACGCACTGGAGTACTCGCGATCTGGCCAAGCGAGTCGGTGTGTCTGCGTCCACCGTGGCTCGTGTCTGGCGTGCCTTCAACCTGCAGCCTCATCGCGTCAAGACCTTCCGGCTGTCCAACGACCCCCAGTTCGTCGAGAAGGTGCGTGACATCGTGGGCCTCTACATGAACCCGCCCACCCACGCCGTGGTGCTCTGTGTCGACGAGAAGTCTCAGATCCAGGCGCTCGAACGGTCCCAGCCGCTTCTGCCGATGCGCCCGGGCCAACCCGAGCGCCGTACCCATGACTACCTGCGACATGGAACCACGACGCTGTTCGCGGCGCTCGACGTGGCCACGGGCGACGTCATCGGCGAGTGCCACAGGCGCCACCGCAGTCGCGAGTTCCGGCGCTTCCTCAAAACCATCGACGACGAGGTGCCGGACGATCTGGAGGTCCACCTCATCCTCGACAACTACGCGACCCACAAGACGCCCGAAGTCCAGCGATGGCTCGCGAAGCGCCCGCGTTTCCATGTCCACTATACGCCGACCTACAGCTCCTGGCTCAATCTCGTCGAGCGATGGTTCGCCGAGCTTTCCGAGCGTAAGATCAAGCGCGCTTCGCACCGGAGCACTCGCGAACTCGAGCACGACATCCGGGCGTTCCTACGCCACACCAAAGAACACCCGAAGCCCTTCGTCTGGACCAAGGGAGCCGACCAGATCCTCGCCAGCATCCGCCGCTTCTGTCAGTACACCCTGGAGAGTCAGGGAAAAGACTGGCGAACTTCTGACTCAGGACACTAGAGACGCAGACAGGCCGTCTGTCGCGCGGCCATCTAGGACTCCTCCAGCCCGCCCCACGTGAACGAAACATCGACGTCGATGTCGGGGTGCAGGCTCTGTCGCACCGGGCAGGTATGGGCGGTGCGCTCGAGGATCTCACGCGCCTCACCGGGGATCCCGGACGGAAAGCGCAGCTCCACGACCAAGCGCCCGATCCGCCGCACAGGCTCCATCGCCATATGCTTCTCGACGCGCACAGTCGTACCGACGAGCGGCCAGCCATGGCGCTCGGCCACGATGCCCATCACGGTGAGCATGCAGGTTCCGAGGCCGGTCGCAACCAGGTCCGTCGGCGAGAAGCTCTCGCCCTTGCCGTGGTTGTCGACGGGCGCGTCGGTGGCAAGCGACGCACCCGAAGGCCCGTGGCGACACTCACTGTGCAGCGCCCCCTCGTAGACGACCTGGACCTCAACCACCGGCTGCCTCCTGGTTGTGGAGCGAAGAATGGAGAGTGTGCACGACGGTTCGCCGTCCCGCCCGCCCGCATCGCCTGCTAGCCTGCCGCCTCATCCCTTGCCCAGCCAGGCGCCCGAGGACCCTGCATGCCCTCCGCTCTGCATCGATCGACGCCCGTGGACCGCGGTGCAGTCGACGAGGCCCTCGCCCGCTTCGGACACAGCACGTTCCGACCCGGTCAGCGCGAGGCGGTGGAGACGCTGCTCGAGGACGGGCGCCTGCTGCTCGTCGCACCCACTGGCGGCGGCAAGAGCCTCAGCTATCAGCTGCCCGCACTGCTCCTCGGCGGCACCACGCTGGTCATCTCACCCCTCATCTCATTGATGCAGGACCAGGTGACGGCGCTGCAGGGCGTGCGAATACCCGCCACCTACCTGGCCTCTACGTTGAGCGAAGACGTCCTGCGCGAGCGCGTGCGTCAGATCGCCACCGGCGAGCACCGCCTCGTCTATCTGGCGCCGGAGCGACTGAGCTCCCCCGGCTTCCGCGCACTCCTGCGCGATCTCGACTGCCCGCTGGTCGCCATCGACGAGGCGCACTGCATCAGCGAGTGGGGGCACGACTTCCGGCCCGAGTACATGCAGATCGGCGCGCTCCTGAAGGAGCTCCCGGACGCCCGCGTGCTGGCCTGCACGGCGACCGCCACGCCGGTGGTGCGCGACGAGATCATCGGGCGGCTGGGCCTGCCCGCCGATACAAAGCAGCTGGTGCGCGGCTTCGCGCGCCCGAATCTCGCGCTGCGCGTTCGCGACGTGGAATCCAAGGCCCAGCGCGACCGCTGGGTGGACGACGTACTCGCCGAGTGTCTCGATCAGCCCGGCGCCGGCCGCGGTGCGGCCATCGTGTACTCGCCCACCCGACGCGCGAGCGAGGACGAGTTCGCACGCCTCGAGGCGCGTGGATGGCGCGCCGCCGCCTATCACGCGGGGCTCGAGGGTGAGGTGCGCGAGGTCGTCCATCAGGCCTTCAGTGACGGCTCGCTCGAGCTGGTGGTGGCCACGAATGCCTTCGGGATGGGGATCGACCGCTCCGACGTGCGTGCCGTCGTGCATCTGGCGCCACCTGGCTCGATCGAGTCCTACTACCAGGAGGTCGGGCGCGCTGGACGCGACGGCCAGGACGCCGTTGGCCTGATGCTCGTCTCGCCAGCCGACATGCCGCGTCGGCGCCACCTGGTGGAGAGGGACGCGGGCGGGCTGGCGGATCCCGATCCGGAGGTGGTGCGCCACAAATGGGGGCTCTTCCTCGAGCTGATGCGCTTTGCCGAGGGCGGCAGCTGTCGACACGATGCGGTGCTGCGCTATTTCGGCGATGAGGACGAGACGTTGGCGGGCTGCGGGCGCTGCGATGTCTGTCTGCGGCTCGCCACCGGTGCAGACGAAAGCGCCGACTTCGACACCGAGCAGACGGCGCTCCTGGTCCGCAAGGCACTCTCGGGTGTGGCGCGCGTGCACGGACGCTTCGGGCTCGGAGCGGCGGTGGCGCTGCTGCGCGGCGCCAAGGATCCGCGTCTCGAGCGCCTGGGCCTGCAGCACACGTCCACGTTCGGCATCCTCGAGAAGCTCGGCGAGGAGTGGCTGACGCGGCTCTTGCGGCGCTGCGTGACCGCCGGCTGGGTGGACTTCTTCGGCGGCGATCGACCCGTCGTGATCCTGACCGAAGCGGGCATGGCGGTGATGCGCGGAGAGCGGCCGGTCCGTCTGCTGCTGCCGCCGCTCACGCGAGCGGGGCGCTCTCGCGGGGGGGCCGGCTCGCGGCGGCGCGGCGGCGCACGGCCCGACGATCTGCGTGAGCTCGATGCTTCGGAGCTCGCGCTCTTCGAGGCACTGCGCGCGCACCGCTTGGACGTAGCGCGCGCCGAGGGCGTACCGCCCTATGTGGTGGCCAGCGATCGCACCCTGCGCGAGATCAGCTGCGAGCGGCCCCGCGACGAAGAGGCACTGCTGCACGTGCACGGAATCGGTCCCAGCAAGGCCGAGCGCTACGGCGAGGGGCTGCTCGCCATCGTGCGCGAGCACGCCGCTTAGCCCAGTCGTGGCCCGACCCTGGCAGACACTCGATGCCTTCGAGACGGCGGACGGAAGGCTCGAGCTACGCAGCCGTGGCAGCGACGACTTTCTGATCACCCTCGCGGGACGAGTGCTGATGAATAGCCGCGCCAATCGCTCCGAGCTGGCGCTGGCCAAATTGGCGTGCGCGGCACTCGAGGACGTGGCGTGCCCGAATCTGCTGATCGGCGGGCTCGGCATGGGGTGCACGCTTCGCGCTGCTTTGGATGCACTGCCTGGCGAGGCCCGTGTGACGGTCTGCGAGCTGCACGCTCCCCTCGCCGATTGGTGCCGCGGCGCGCTGGCGCCGATCAACCGCGACGCGCTCGCCGACCCTCGCGTGCGTGTCGAGCTGGTTGACGTCTCCGAGCTGATCGCGCGCCGCGCACGTGAGCGCACACAGCCGGCGCTCGACGCGATTCTGCTCGATCTCTACGCGGGACCGCACGCGCGGACCGACGCCCGGCGCGATCCCTTCTACGGCCGCGACGCCCTCGAGCGAACGCGGCGCGCACTTTCGAAGACCGGCCTGATGGCCGTGTGGTCCGAGGATCCCGACGCAGCCTTCGAGAAGCGGCTCGGAGCGGCCGGCTTCGAGGTCGCGCTGCATCGACCGGGCAAGGGCGGGCGACGACACGCAGTCTACGTCGCCCACTGCCGAGGCTGAAGCAAGGCCATACGCGCAGACCCGCCCCCGCACTATCATCGGCCGGCCGCTCCGGCCCAGCGCGCGGCGCCCGCACCGCTTCGCTCAACTCGTGGAGCCCGACCATGCGCCCAGCCCACCCCCGTCCCCCCATCCACATCGGCGGCGTCGTCGGGGTCATCGGGGTCGTTTTAGTCGTGGTAATCGGCGCGCTCGCGAGCGGGTGTGCCGGAGGCCCAGCAGCTGCGTGCGGACGCCCACGAGCAAGGACGCATACCGGCCTGTGAGAAGCCGCGGAGTGGGGCTCCCGGGGCGCGGGCGACTCCCGCCAACCACCACGCCGGACCGCCCCGACTACCCCGACAGCCCCAACCGCCCCGTTTACAGAAACGATACGTATCGTTACTTTTGTCCCGTTCGCCGCTCACTCTTTCCCCGTGGGGCTTCCCGACGAGCCAGTCGTCCTCGAGCGCCCCGAGGCGGTCGGGCCCTGCCCGATCCGGGAGCAAAGAGCCACCTCAATTCGGAATCATCGCGGCGCTCCGGGACGGCCCATCGCGACGCCGGATCCGCCTGTCAGCGAAGCGGCCCGGTGGCGAGCCGAACGAAGCCACACGGGAAGCGAGGAAGCACGAGTGGACAAACAGACCACCGAGAGCGAGGTCGTCGCCGAGCTACGCGACGGCATGACGATCGGAATCGGCGGCTGGGGCTCGCGTCGCAAGCCCATGAGCCTGGTACGCGAGATTCTTCGCTCGGGTCTAAAGGATCTCACCATCGTCACCTACGGCGGCCCGGATGCCGGGCTGCTCTGCA
Source organism: Deltaproteobacteria bacterium (assembly GCA_019310975.1). Lineage (GTDB taxonomy): Bacteria > Myxococcota_A > UBA9160 > UBA9160 > UBA4427 > JAFDDH01. The sequence goes on from JAFDDH010000005.1 coordinate 41,653, forward strand.
AGGCCGGCAAGGTGAAGAAGCTGGTCTACGGCTTCGTCTCCCTCGACTCGATCCCGCTGGAGCCGCACTTCCGCAAGGCGCGACAGGCCGGAAGCTTTCGGGCCGCCGAGCTCGACGAGGGCATGCTGCAGTGGGGTCTCTTGGCTGCCGCGCACCGTCTGCCCTTCCTGCCCACGCGAGCCGGACTCGGCTCGGACGTGCCAGGCATCAATCCCGACCTGCGCACGGTGCGTTCGCCCTACGACGACGGCGAGGAGCTGATCGCCATGCCGGCCCTCGAGCTCGACGTGGCGCTGATTCACATGAACCGCGCCGACACCCGCGGCAATGGTCAATTCCTCGGCCCCGACCCCTACTTCGACGATCTCTTCTGCCTGGCCGCGAAGCGCCGCTTCATGAGCTGCGAGAAGATCATCCCCACCGAGGATTTCGCAAAAGAGGGCTCCATCCACACTGTCAAGATCAATCGTATGATGATCGACGGCGTGATCGAGGCACCCGGTGGTGCGCACTTCACGGAGTGCCCGCCCGACTACGGACGCGACGAGGCGTTCCAGAAGGAGTACGCCGCAACCGCCCGCGACACCGCGGCATGGGATGAGTTCGAGCGCAAATACCTCACCTGCGCGACCGAGGCCGAGTACCAGGAGGCAGTGAAGAAGCGATGAGTGAACCCACCCGGGCCGAGGTCTGCGCCGTGGCCATCGCCGAGTGCTTCCGCGGCGACGGCGAGATCCTGATGAGTGCCTTCGGGACCACCGCCGCGGTCGGGGGTCGGCTGGCCAAGCTCACCTTCGAGCCCGATCTGATGATGACCGACGGCATCGCGACCGCCGTCGAGACGGTTCCGCCCGTCTCCGGCAAGGCCGGCGAGGAGCCGGTGAAGGGCGCCTGGCTGCCCTTTCGCACCATCTTCGATGTGGTCTGGGCCGGCACTCGACACGTCGTGATGATGGCCAGCCAGATCGACCGATTCGGCAACCAGAACTTCGCCTGCATCGGCCCACACGAGAAGCCGAAGGCCCAGCTCCTCGGCATGCGCGGCGCGCCCGGCAATACGATCAACCACAAGACCAGCTACTTCGTTCCCAATCACAGCAACAAGGTCTTCGTCGAAAAGGTCGACGTGGTCTCGGGTGTCGGAAACGACCGTGCCGCGGCACTGGGCGAGCGCAGCTCGCGCTTCCATGACCTGCGGCGTGTGGTCTCGAATCTGGGCGTATTCGACTTCGAGACGTCCGACCATTCCATGCGCCTGGTCTCGGTGCACCCGGGCGTAAGCGTGGATGAGGTGGTGGAGCAGACCGGCTTCGAGCTCACGATTCCCAATCATGTGCCCGAAACGCGCCTGCCCACCGACGAAGAGCTGCACCTGATTCGAGACGTCCTCGATCCCGAGGGCTGGATCAACAACGAAGTCGTGGCCTGAGTCGGCGGTGGGCTCCGCCCGCCGCAAACAACCCACAACGTTCAACGAGGTCCCCCCAGCCTTGTCCTCCGTGCTCCACACCCGGGTGTGTGATCTTCTCGGCGTCCGCCATCCCATCATCCAGACGGGCATGGGTTGGGTCGCCAATCCGGAGATGGTGGCCGCCGTGAGCAACGCGGGCGCGGTCGGCTTCCTGGCCGCCGCAACGATCCCCCCGGACGAGGTCGAGGGCGAGATCAAGAAGGTGCAGGCGCTGACCAACGCCTCCTTTGGTGTGAACTTTCTGATGGACGCACCCGGCGCCGACGTGATCAGTGACGCCATTGTTCGCCGGGGCGTGCGCGCGGCCGGCTACAACCGTGCGCCGGATGCCTCGCTGATTGGGAAGCTCAAGGACGCCGGCGTGATCTGCGTACCGACCTGTGGCGCCGTCAAGCACGCCGCCAAGGCCGAATCGCTGGGCGCCGACATCATCATCGTGCAGGGCGGAGAGGGCGGCGGCCACACCGGCCCGGTGCCGACGTCGCTCCTGGTGCCCGGCAGCGTGGACGCGGTGAGTGCACCCATCGTCGCCGCCGGCGGCTACTACGACGGGCGTGGGCTCGTTTCCGCACTCGCCTACGGGGCCGAGGGCATCGCGATGGGGACGCGCTTCTTGATGAGTGCCGAGAGCCCGGTTCCCAGCCAGACGACGGACCGCTACGAGAATGCCAGCGTGAATGACGTGCGCGTCACGACCGAGGTGGACGGAATGCCCCAGCGCGTGATCGTGAACGAGCTGGTTCGGAGTCTCGAGTCGAGCGGGCCTCTGCGCCGCCTGATCTTCGCGCTGCAGAACGCTCTCGGGTACCGGAAGCTCTCGGGGGCATCGATTCCCGAGCTCTTGCGCTCGGCCTTCGCGATGCAGCGCAACGAGCGGCTCACCCGTGCCCAGATGCTGATGGCCGCCAACGCACCGATGCTGGCCCGAAAGGCGATGCAGGAGGGCGATCCCGTGCACGGCTACCTTCCCAGCGGGTCCGTCGCCGGTGTGCTGGACGACCGGCCGAGCTGCGCCACCATCATCGACCAGATCGTGGCGGAGGCGGAGCAGACCCTTGCCCGTCTCTCGCAGAGCTAGAGATCTAGAGATCCAAGAGGAGGCCGCAATGGCAATCGAGGTCGAGGCAGCGGACGGCGTCGGCGAGGTGGTGATCAACAACCCGCCCGTCAACGCGCTGGACAGCGCCGGCTGGTTCGAGTTGTGTGATCGCGTAACCGAGCTTGGAAAGCGCAGCGATATCCACTGCCTCGTCATCCGCGCCGAGGGCAAAGGCTTCCAGGCGGGTGTGGACATCAAGGAGCTGGCCCTGGACGGCACGAAGATCGTGGACGTGAATCGCGGCTGCTATGACAGCTTCGCGGCGATCTACGATTGTCCGATTCCGGTGATCTCCGCAGTACATGGCTACTGCATCGGCGGCGGGATCGGAATCAGCGGCGCCTCCGATATCGTCATCTGCTCCGAGGACGCGACCTTCGCGCTCCCTGAGATCGACCGCGGCGCACTCGGCGCCGCCACCCATCTGATGCGGCTCTTCGGCATGCAGAAGACGCGATGGATGCTCTACACGGGCGAGGCCATCGACGCCCAGGAGGCCTTGCGGCTCGGCGGTGTCGAGAATGTGGTGCCACGCGAGAAGCTGCGGGACACCGCCATGGAGCTGGCGCGAAATATCGCCGGCAAGAGTCCCAAGGCGCTGCGCCTCGCCAAGTGGTCGCTGAATGGCATCGAGCTACTCGACGTGAAGAAGAGCTATCGCTTCGAGCAGGGCTTCACCCTGGAGCTCTACACCTCGCCCGACTCCAAGGAGGCGCGTGACGCCTTCGTAGAGAAGCGCGACGCGAAATTCGACGGCAAGAATTCCGATTGATCCCGATACGAGGCTGAAACGAAAAGACGATGGACCTCACCTACACCCCGGAGCAGGAAGCCTTCCGCAAGGAGGCGCGCGCGTGGCTGGAGGCCAATGTGCCCGCCGAGCCCCTGCCTTCCTTCGACATCAAGGAGGGCTTCGAGGCCCATTGCGAATGGGAGAAGAAGCTCAATGCCGGCGGCTTTGCGATGGTGCCCTGGCCCGTCGAGTACGGCGGCCGCGGTGCCGACCTACTCGAGTGGCTGATCTTCGAGGAGGAGTACTACCGCGCCGGCGCTCCGGGCCGCGTCAACCAGAACGGCATATTTCTACTCGGCCCCACCATCATGGAGTACGGCACCCCCGAGCAGAGGACGCGTTTCCTCCCCAGGATAGCCTCGAGTGAAGAGGTCTGGGCCCAGGGTTGGTCGGAGCCGAACGCCGGCAGTGATATGGCCAACATCCAGACGATGGCGATTCGTGACGGCGACGATTACGTGATCAATGGACAGAAGACCTGGGCGTCGCGCGGCGCCTACGCGCACTGGCTCTTTGGGCTCTTCCGAACCGATCCCGAGTCGAGCCGTCACAAGGGGCTGACCTTCATTCTGGCCCGCTTGGATACGCCCGGCATCACGGTGCGTCCGATCGAGAAGATCAACGGAAAGCGCGCCTTCGCGGAGGTCTTCTTCGACGACGCGCGCGTACCGGTCGCCAATCAGCTCGGCAAGGAGGGCGAGGGGTGGAGCGTCGCCATGGCGACGGCGGGCTTCGAGCGCGGTCTGATGCTGCGCAGCCCCGCCCGCTTCCAGAACACGGCACGCAAGCTCGTCTCGCTCTACCGCGAGACCGTGGCGGCCGGCGGCTTCGTGGACGGCGCGGTCCGCGACACCGTGGCGCGGTGCTGGATGGACGCGGAAGCGTATGCGCTCAACACCTACCAGACGGTTTCGAAGCTGATGGCCGGCGCCAAGATCGGCGCCGAGGCCAGCCTCAACAAGATCTTCTGGTCCGAGCTGGACATCCTCATGCACGAGACCGCGCTGAACCTGCTCGACGTGCGTGCGGAGCTGCTGCCTGGCTCGCCTGCTGCGGGTGACGTGGGCGACTGGCTGGACGGCTATATCTTCGCGTTGGCGGGCCCCATCTATGCGGGCACCAACGAGATCCAGCGCAACATCATTGCCGAGCGCCTCCTCGGCCTACCCCGGAAATAACCAAACAAGCAACCAAACAAGCAACCAAACAAGCAACCAAAGAAGTATCGAAAGAGGACGAGCCCACGACGATGGATTTCGACTTCAGCGAGGATCAACGCCTGCTGCAGGAGACCGTGAAGGACTTCCTGGAGGGCGAGTGCACGGCGGAGTACGTGCGCGGACTCTGGGATACGCAGACCGGCCGCTCGCCCGAGTTCTGGGCCAAGCTTGCCGAGATCGGCGTTCCCGGCCTGATGGTGCCCGAGCAGGCGGGCGGTCTCGGCATGGACGAACGCGATCTCGTGCTCGTCCTCGAGGAGACCGGGCGCTACGCGCTGGCCGAGCCCGTGATCGGGACGGTCGCCGTCGCTGTGCCCCTGCTGGTCGGACTCGCTGAAAGCGGAGAGCGCAAGCTCGCCGAATCCTGGCTGGGCCGGATCGCCGCGGGCGAGGCGATCGTCGCGGTCGGTCACGATCGGAGCCCCCTTGTCAGTGATGCCCACATCGCCGACCTGCTGCTGCTACCCCACGGCGACGAGATCCACGCCGTCGATCCGGGTGAAGTCGGCCTCACCGCCCAGCGCTCCAACGACCAGTCGCGCCGACTCTTCGCCGTAGACTGGGCGCCGAGTGATAGGACCCGCGTGGCCAGCGGCCAGGCCGGCCGCAAGCTGGTGGACGCTGCATTCGACCGCGGGGTGCTGGCCTGCGCGGCCCAGCAGCTCGGCGTCGGCTGCCAGCTGATCGATATGGGGGCCCTCTACGCCACCCAACGCAAGCAGTTCGGCGTCGCCATCGGCAGCTTCCAGGCCGTCAAGCACCGGCTCGCAAATGCCAAGGTCCAGGTCGAGTACGCGCGCAGCCTCGTGTACCGCGCCGCGCACTCGGTGGCCCGAGCGCTCCCGACACGTGCTGTCGACGTCTCAATGGCCAAGGCGGCCGCCGGCGAAGCGGCCACCTCTGCGGGCAAGGAGTCACTCCAGGTGCATGGCGCCATCGGGTACACGTACGAGCAGGATCTGCACGTCTGGATGAAGCGGGCCTGGTCGCTTGATCTGTCCTACGGAACCGGCGCATGGCATCGCGCACGTGTGGCCGATGCCGTTCTCGACGGCAGATTGCCCGCAGAGAGCTTCGGCTTCGTCCCGCCCGGCGCATGAGGCCCGGACGGTGGCGGTTGGGCTCGGCGGATTCGGGTATCCTCAGCCGACGCCCCACGGAAGATTCAGGCCACGGAAGATTCAGGAGAAACGAGAATATGGCGAAAGAGATCGCCCCGGCCATCGCGGGCTGGTACACGAGCGGTGACGAGCCGCACCTGATCGGCTCGCAATGCAAGCAGTGCCAGACGTACTTCTTTCCCAAGCAGGAGCTCTTCTGCAAGAACCCGGTGTGCAGGAGCACCGAATTCGATGAAGTGGAGCTCTCGCGACGGGGCAAGATCTGGTCGTACACCGAGCACTACTACAGGCCGCCCGAGCCCTACATCTCCGGCGAGGACTTCCAGCCATACACGATCGCCGCGGTAGAGCTGGAAAAGGAAAAGATGGTGATCCTCGGCCAGCTTGCGAACGGTGTCCAACACGCCGACCTGAAGGCGGGCCTCGAAGTCGAGCTCGTCGTCGAGGAGCTCTACGAGCAGGACGACACCGCGATGACGGTGTGGAAGTGGAAGCCGGTCGACGCTTGAGGCGTGACGCGAAGCATTGACACGAAGACAAGACATGAAGACAAGGAGTCGTGAGATGGCCAAAGAAGTCGCAGTCCTCGGTGTCGGCATGCATCCCTGGGGCAAATGGGGGAAGAGTTTCGTCGAGTACGGCCTGAAGGCCTGCAACGACGCGCTCGACGACGCCGGTCTCGAGTGGCAGGACATCCAGGTCGTGGCCGGCGCCGAGACGGTGCGCTGCGGCTACGCGGGCTACGTGGCCGGCGCCACCTTTGCCGAGGCGCTCGGCTGGAATGGTGCGCCCGTGTCGACCTCGTATGCGGCCTGCGCGTCGGGCTCGCAGGCCATCAACAATGCACGCGCGATGATCCTGGCCGACATGGCCGATGTGGTGCTGGTCGTGGGCGCCGACACAACACCCAAGGGCTTCCTGGCCCCGAATGCCGGCGAGCGCTGGACGGATCCGGACTGGCTCCGCTTCCGCCTGATGGGCTGCACGAATCCCACCTACTTTGCCCTCTACGCACGTCGCCGCATGGATCTCTACGGCGCCACCGAGGAGGATTTTGCAGCCGTCAAGGTGAAGAACGCCAAGCACGGGCTCGCCAACCCCAACGCGCGCTACCACAAGGAATTCAGCATGGAGCAGGTGCTCGAATCGCCGATGGTGGCCGATCCACTGCGCCTGCTGGAGATCTGCGCCACCAGCGATGGCGGCGCCGCGGTCGTGATCTCGAGCATGGAGTACGCGCGCAAATGCAAAGTCGACCCGGTGAAGATCCGGGCGGTCTCAACGATCACGCCCACCTACCCGATGACCAGCATCGAGATGCCCTACTTCTCGACGGACTCGGCGGCCGCCGTGCCCGCCCCCCAGCGCAGCTTCAAGGACTCGATCTCGCATGCCGCCTACGAGGAGGCCGGTCTCGGGCCGGAGGATATGTCACTCGCCGAGGTCTACGACCTCTCCTCGGCGCTCGAGCTCGACTGGTATGAGAATCTGGGCCTGTGCGGTGCTGGCGAGGCCGAGAAGCTGCTGCGCAACGGCGACACCAAGATCGGCGGGCGGATTCCCGTGAATCCCAGCGGAGGACTCGCCTGCTTCGGTGAGGCCGTGCCGGCTCAGGCGCTCGCCCAGGTGTGTGAGCTCACCTGGCATCTGCGCGGTCAGGCCGGCGCGCGTCAGGTCGAGGGTGCCAAGGCGGGCATCACGGCAAACGTCGGGCTCTTCGGACACGGTTCGTCGGTGATCTGCAGCGTCTGATCCCGCGGCCCCGGGGCCGCTCTACATTCTCCCGAGGCCTACATCGTCGACGCCGTCCGAACGCCCACCGGACGCAAGAAGGGCAGCCTCTCCGAAGTCCACCCGGCGGATCTGGGCGCGCACACGCTCACAGCGCTGATGGATCGCACCGGGATCGACCCCGCCGCCGTCGAGGACGTGATCTTCGGCTGCGTGGATACCATCGGTCCGCAGGCCGGCGACATCGCACGCACCTGCTGGCTGGCCGCGGGCCTGCCCGAGGAGGTGCCCGGCACCACCATCGACCGGCAGTGCGGCTCATCCCAGCAGGCCGTCCACTTCGCCGCCCAGGCGGTGATGAGCGGCACCAGCGACGTGGTGGTCGCCGGCGGCGTGCAGAATATGAACCAGATTCCGATCTCGTCCGCCATGCTG
>JAFDDH010000178.1 GCA_019310975.1 Deltaproteobacteria bacterium
CTGACTGCTCGGGTTCATCACGATCACCGTGACGTCGGGGGCCGTGATGTACTCGGAGAGCTTCTCGCTGATCACTTCCTTCAGCTCGACCGGGCTCAACCCCTCGGCCTGGATGTCGTCGATCAACGGCACCGAGATTTTGCCGTCGCTGCGCACGGGGACCTTCACCGAGAGCTCGTTGTTCTTCCAGACGCTGATCATCAGCATGTCGGGTATCCCAATCACGTAGGGATCCCGCAGACCGGGGGCCGCCTCGGGCGGATGCGGCGCGCCCGGCTTGGCACAGCCCGCCGCGACCACCGCCAGTGCGGCCACAGAGAGGACCAGGATCTTCGCTTCGAATCGAGTGCTCATCGGAACCCCCAAAATTGGACACCGGCCAGGGCACTATCGGCCCTCGCTGAGCCCGTTCTCCTTCATCTTGTAGAGCAGCGCCTTGTAGCTGATCTGAAGCCGCTGGGCGGCCTCCTTGCGGTTCCAGCGGGTCTGGTTCAGGACGCGCTCGATCACCTTCTTTTCCGCGATCTGGGCGGCCCGCTTGGAGATGGCCTTGAGGTCGAGGCCATCGCCACTGGAAAAGTCTGCACCCAATGCGGCCAGATCGACGAGCTCGCCTTCTTCGTCGGCCGGCGCCGGCGGCTCCTGGGCGGAGATCTCCTTGAGCACGGCCTGCTCGTTCCCGAGTACCACCATGCGCTTGATCATGTTCTCGAGCTCACGGATGTTGCCCGGCCAGTGGTATCCCATCAGCTCCTGCAGCGTCTCCTGGGAGAGCTGCTTGACGTCCTTGCGGTACTGCTCGTTGTACATCTGTAGGAAGTGCTCGACGAGAAGCGGCACCGCATCGATGCGATCACGCAGCGGCGGTATCAGAATCGTGACGACGTTGAGGCGGTAGTAGAGGTCCTCGCGGAACTCACCGGTTCTCACCGCCTCCTCGAGGTTTCGGTTGGTCGCCGCAATGATCCGGGTGTCGACCTTGACGTCGCTCTCGCCACCGAGGCGGGAGAACTCGCCGTCCTGCAGGACCTGCAGCAGCTTGGCCTGAAGCCCCGGAGCCATCTCGCTGATCTCGTCCAGGAAGATCGTGCCCCGATTGGCGTATTCGAATTTTCCGAGCTTGCGCTTCTGTGCGCCCGTGAATGCACCCTTCTCGAAGCCGAAGAGCTCGCTCTCCAGCAGCTCCGAGGGCAGCGCCGCACAATTCACCTTGACGAAGGGTTTGTCACGCCGGTCACCGAGCTGGTAGAGGGCGCGTGCCACGACCTCCTTGCCGGTTCCACTCTCTCCGCGAACCAGCACCGTGATATCCGTGTCCGCCACCTGCTCGATGATCTCGCGGATCTCCTTCATCTTCGGGTTGTCGCCACCGAGCAGGAGCCCATCCACCTCGCTGCGAACGCGTCCGCGCAGCGTCGATACCTCCTCCTTGAGGGCGTGAGTCTCGAGCGCCTTGCTGAAGGCGAGCTCGAGTTCCTCCACCTCGAAGGGCTTGCGCAGAAAGTCGGAGGCGCCGAGCCGCATGGCCTCGACGATCGTGCGCGCCTGGCCATGTCCGGAAAGCATGATGACCGGCACGTCGGGCACGCGCTCTTTGAGGTGGCGCAGCGTCTCGAGACCGTCCATGCCGGGCAGCACGGCGTCGAGCGTTACGATGTCCGGGCGTGTGTCCTCGAGCTTCTCGAGGGCGCCCTCGCCATCCCCGGCGGTGAAGACCCGATATCCCTGGCGTGTCGCGAGTGCTTGCAGGTATTCGCGAATACCTGGATCATCGTCGATCACCAGCACACGGAACTGCTCGCTCATGCCTTGCCGATCTCCCCGCCTCGAGTCGCCCTGGGCCCATTTGCTCTCGGGGGATTCCCCGTCACTTGGACCGCGTGCGATATGCAGCTCGCGATCCTTCCCCGGCATTGGGCGCGCAGTGCGCGCAGGTCTGGGGGGGAGGACCGACGAACGAATCATCGTAGTGTGGAAAAAAATTCCAGTTTTGGGAAGAACAATCTCCTCATGGAACATTTATTCAGCTCTTCGTCCTGACATGGGTCAGACTGTTCCGCTTATGGCGTCCAAAGTGGCGTCTCCGATGAACAATCGGCGTCCCTATCCACTCCCTGAAGCCTTTGGCACACTCCTGGCAGCCTGCTTCACAAGCCTGGGCGCAGCCCCCTGGGGGCGGAGCCCTACGATTCGACGGGTCTCAGTGAACGGGGTGAGTCGACCGACTCTCTATCCAGAGCCCGGCCCATCGGATCGGCAAGGGGGCCCTGTCGTTCGATGGCAATCAGCGGGAGGCAGAGTGTGATGGGAGCCATACGCGTGCTCGCCGTGGCGGGTGCTCGCCCGAATTTCATGAAGATCGCGCCGCTGATGCGTGAGCTCTGTGCACGGCCGGGCTTCACACCCTTCCTCGTCCACACCGGCCAGCACTACGACGCTGCCATGTCGGAAAGCTTCTTCCGGGATCTGGGCATCCCCGAGCCCGACGCGAATCTGGGCGTGGGCTCGGGCTCCCACGCTGAACAGACCGGGCACGTGCTGATCAAGATCGAGGCGCTGCTGCAGGAGCAGCAGCCCGATGTCGTGCTGGTGGTGGGCGACGTGAATTCCACACTCGCGGCCACGCTCGCCGCCGTGAAGCTGCAGATTCCCGTGGCCCACGTGGAGGCCGGGTTGCGCTCGGGTGATCGGGAAATGCCCGAGGAGCTCAACCGCATCCTGACCGACGCCGTCTCGACCTGGCTCTTCACCACCGAGGAGGCGGGCGACCGCAACCTCGAGCGCGAGGGCGTGGCGGCCGAGCGCATCCACTGCGTCGGCAACGTCATGATCGACACCGTGTTCTCGAACCTCGAGCGAGCCCGCAAGCTGGACACGCTCTCCCGCCTCGATCTCGAGGCGGGCGGCTATGCGCTTCTCACACTGCATCGGCCGAGCAACGTCGACGACGCCACCAAGCTGCGTGCGCTCTTTGGCGCCCTCGAGACCATCCATCGCGAAATTCCGGTAGTCTTCCCCGTGCATCCGCGCACCACGGCCGCCATCGAGGACCGCCTCGGCGGCGCACGGCCCGTACTTCAGCTCATGGAACCACTGGGTTATCTCGACTTCCTACAGCTGATGGCAGAGGCGAAGTTGGTCCTCACGGATTCTGGCGGGATTCAGGAGGAGACCACCGCTCTGGGTGTGCCGTGCCTTACACTACGCGAGAATACGGAGAGACCGGTGACGGTGAGCGAGGGAACGAACACAATCGTTGGGGGCGACCCCGAGACGATTCTGCGCGAGGCACGCTGCGTGCTCGACGGGCACGGCAAGGTAGGGCGTACGCCGCGGCTCTGGGATGGACACGCCGCCGTCCGCATCGTGGATGTGCTCGAACGCGATCTCAGGGGCAGGGTATGACCCAGGAGCAGATCGCAATCGGTGGTGGTTCCAAGCTCGATAGCCGGCGCACGGTCTCGTACCTGACGCTCGGACTCATCGGCCTCACACTGGTGGTGTACTGGCCGATCCTGCGCGCCATGGTCGAGCATTGGCAGTTCGATCCCGACTACTCACACGGCTTCTTGATCGTTCCGCTCGCACTCTACTTCGCCTATGAGAAGAAATACGAGCTCGAAACCAGCGAGGTCGAAGGCAGCTGGTGGGGGGTCGCGCCGCTCAGCATCGGCCTCGTCCTGCTCGCCATTGGCCAGCTCGGCAGCCTGCTCACACCGCTGCGGGCCGGCTTCGTATTCACGTTGATGGGATTGGTGCTGCTGCTCTTGGGCAGGCAGATCTTCCGCAGCCTGCTCTTTCCGATCGCCTTCCTGCTGCTTATGGTGCCACTGCCGAAAACCCTCGTGAACGTGGTGGCCTTCCCGCTGCAGCTGATTGCCGCAGAGTGGGCGGTGTGGAGTCTGCAGCTCTTCAATATTCCCGTGCTGCTGGAGGGCAACATCATCCATCTGGCCAACGGCAGGCTCTTCGTCGCCGAGGCCTGCAGCGGGCTGCGCTCGTTGATGGCACTGCTCACCCTGGGCGTGGTCTTCGCCCACTTCTTCCGGCGCGGAAAGCTCATCCAACAACTGGTCCTGGTGACCTCGACGATTCCGATCGCGATCGCCGTCAACGCCATGCGGGTGGCACTCACGGGCTTTCTCGCCAACGACTATGGCCAGGAGGCGGCCGGCGGCTTCATCCACGAATTCCAGGGCATGATCACCTTCAGCGTGGCGTTCGTGCTCCTGCTTGGCGAGGCCAAGCTGCTGGAGCGCTTCGGCACCCGATCCGAGCGGGCCCCGGCATGAACACATTGCTCAAGCTGGCCGTCGCTCTGCTCTTCATCGGGCTGAACCTCTATGTCTTCCGCTTCCTGGCGCGAGCGGACGTCCTCCCCGATCGGGAGCAGTTCGCGGCCTTCCCGCAGGTCGCAGACGCGTGGCGCTGCAACTCGTGGCATCGGATGGACGACGAGATCATCGAGCAGCTCGGCGTGACCGATTATCTGCTCTGCGATTTCGTCCACGATGGGGATCATGGCGTCGTCAATGTCTACACGGGCTATCACGCGACGCAGACGCGTGACGTATCCGGTGGTGAGAACGTGATCCACACGCCCGAACACTGCCTGCCCGGTGCTGGCTGGGACATCATCCAGAGCGATATCGTGCCGATGGAGATCGGCCTCGGCGGTGAGGCCAAGCGCGTGGTCGTCGCCAAGGGCAACGCACGCAACCTGGTCTACTTCTGGTACCAGTCTCGCGGGCGAATGATTGCGAGCAACTATGAGAAGGTTCTCTACCTCTTCGTCGATCGCGCGTTGGACGGCCGGACCGACGGTTCGCTGGTTCGCTTCACCGTGCCCATCCTGCACGGGGACGAGGAGAAGGCCGAGGCGACGTTCCTCTCGGTTGCCCAGGCGCTGACGCCCCTGCTCCCCGACTACGTACCGAACTGACGTGGAGCGCCGGGTGGAGAACGCAAGGTGATCTCGGTCCAGGATGTCGTCCCGTTGCTACCGGGGCCGATCCGGAGCACTGCGCTCACCCTCGCGGGCTATTGGATCTATCACAGTCGCTTCAACGACCACTTCTTTCGAACGCTCTCTGAATTCGAGGCCAGCGCTGATGCCTCGATCGAGATGCTGCACGAGATCCAGCGTGTCCGCCTCGACAAGTGGATCGTGCGGGCACGCCACCACGTCCCCCACTACAAGGACCTCCCGCCGCCCTCGAACAAGCGCAACCACTTCGAGGCCATCCAGGAGACCCTGTCGACGATCCGGCCCCTGGAGAAGGATCTCTACGCCAGCAACGTCGGCTCGTTCATTGCGAACGACGTCCCGCGTCGCAAGCTGCGGCGCAGCCACACCAGCGGTACTACCGGGACCGCATTGCCCCTCTGGCACACCCAGGAGGCCCTGGCCGAGGAGTATGCGGCGATCTGGCGCATGTACCGCAGCTATGGGGTGCAGCTGCGGGATCCCAAGATGAGCTTCGGCGGCAACATGATCACGCCCTTCCGCCAGCTGAAGCCTCCCTTCTGGCGCACAAATTACTACGAGGGGCAGACACTCTTCTCGACCTATCACCTGAAGCCGCGCAATCTGCATGCCTACGTGGCGGCGATCCACACCACTCCGTCCCGCTACGCCCAGGGCTACCCCTCCTCGCTGAATCTGGTCGCCCAGGCGCTGCTCGATGCGGGCCGGCCGCTGCCCCGCGGACGCCTGGCCGCCGTATTCCCCTCTTCGGAGCGCCTGCTCGCCTCGCATCGCGAGAACATCGAGGCGGCGTTCTGCGCCCCGGTCGCCAACCGCTACGGGAGCAGCGAGTTCGCCGTCTCGATGACAAGTTGCCGACTCAACAATCTCCACGTCGACATGGAATTCTGCATCGTCGAGGTCGAGGTCGAGGAGGAGACGGACGAATATGTGCGCGGGCCGATTCTCGTGACCGGCCTGGCGCCGAGCGCGACGCCCTTCTTCCGCTATCGAATCGGCGACGTGGGCACGCGGTCGAAGCGGCCCTGCCCCTGCGGTCGGGCCGGTGACGTCTTCCTGGACGTGGACGGCCGCACCGACGACTACATCATGACGCCCGACGGTCGCCTGATCGGACGCCTCGACCACATCTTCAAGGACATGCACGACGTCGCCGAGGCGCAGATCTGCCAGGATCGAAAGGAGGCGGTCGAGATCCGCATCGCGCCGCGGATCAGCTTCAACCGCTCGAGCGAGGACCATCTGATGCGCGAGATCCGGCGCCGGCTCGGCACCGAGATCGAGGTCGGCCTGGTCGTCATGCAGGAAATCCCGCGCGAGCGAAATGGGAAGTTCCGCGCCGTGAAATCGAGCCTGATGGGACAATTGCGATGATCCGCGTGGGCCTGGGCCGCGGGCCCGGGAGCTATGCCGGACTCGAAGCGCCTTGGGATCCGGGCCACGCCTGGCCCGAGCTCCGCGACAGGATGCCCTGCGCGACGGGAGCCGCGCAGGGCGACGTCTACGGCGCGGTGCGCGCCTCACTTGTGGGCCTCGGACTGGACTCGGCGAATCTCGATCGCCCGGAATGGAATCCGCTGCGCGATCTCGTGCATGCCGGTGGTCACGTCGTGCTGAAGCCGAATTTCATTCGGCACTGGAACCCGCTGGCCGAAGCCGACGCGGGCGCCAGTGTGGAGAGCGTGATCACACACGGAGCCGTGCTGAGAGCCGCCATCGATTACGCCTTCCTGGCGGTAGGACCGGGTGGACGGGTCACACTCGCCGAGGCGCCGCAACAAGACTGCGACTGGGATCGCATCGTCGAAATCGTCGGCCTCGATGCGATCCAGGAGCGGGTGCGCGAAGTCTGGGGTCGCGAGCTCGAGGTCATCGACCTGCGGCGTGAGGCCGTACGTTTCGAAGCCGGCGTGATCGTCGAGCGGCGGGCGCTACCCGGCGACCCCCTCGGCTATCGGGCGGTCGACCTCGGACACCGCAGCTTCTTCACCGACGCGGGTCTCGATCCGGGGCGCCTGCGCGGCGCCGACTACGATCCTGGACCCACCTCGGAACACCACTCGGGCGGGCGCAATGCCTACCTGCTCTCGGAGACGGTGCTGTGCAGCGATCTGATCGTGAACCTCCCCAAGCTCAAGACCCACAAGAAGACCGGTGTGACGTTGGCGCTCAAGAACATGGTCGGCATCAACGGAGACAAGAACTGGCTGCCCCACCACTGCTCGGGCTCGGTCGGCGATGGGGGTGACGAGTTCCCGGGCGGCCGACTCCTGGACCGCGCCCGCAGCCAGCTGGCCGACCTCGGCCGCCAGCTGCTGAAGCGCGGGATCGGGACACGCATCGCCCAGGCGTACCGCCGCGTCGAGACCGCAACGCGGGGCGACGACTTCATTCGCTCCGGAAACTGGCACGGCAACCGCACGACCTGGCGCATGTGTGCCGACCTGAACCGCTGCGTGTACTACAGCGACGCCGCGGGCGAACACTTCGACGCGGCCGCACCGGTGAGGCCGGTGCTCACGATTCTCGACGGCATCGTATCCGGTGAGGGGAACGGGCCGCTGGCACCCAGGGACGTGTCCCTCGGGGTGGTGATTGCCGGCACCGATCCACTCGCAGTCGATCTCGTGGCGATCCGCGCGATGGGATTCGACGAGCGACGGATTCCCAAGATCCTCGAGCCGATGCAATCCGATGACCTGCGCATCAGCGACGTCCGCTGTGCGGAAGACGTCCAGGTGGGCGAGGTGGAGGAATCGGCGGGCGGCGAACGCCCCGCGTCCGCGGTTCGGCTCTACGATCTGAACGCCATCGCGGCGCTCCACAGCTTCGAGCCGCACCCCGGCTGGCTCAATCACATCGAGCGTGGCGCCGATGACGCCGTGAACGATTCCAGGCAGAGGGCCTCGGCTTGAAGCAGATCCTCCAGAATGCGCGCAGCGGCGAGCTCAAGCTCGTCGACGTGCCCGCTCCTGCGCCCAGCCCCGGTCAGCTGCTGGTCCAGAACCACTTCTCCGTGGTCTCTCCGGGTACCGACAAGATCGTGATCGACTTCGCGCGCAAGTCGATCCTCGGCAAGGCGCGCAGCCGGCCCGATCTCGTCAGCCAGGTGCTGCGCAAGGTACGTCAGGAGGGGCCTCTTCCCACCTACCGCACAGTCGTCGACCGCCTCGATTCGCCGCAGCCCCTGGGCTACTCGTGCGCCGGAGTCGTGCAGGCGGTGGG
>JAFDDH010000417.1 GCA_019310975.1 Deltaproteobacteria bacterium
ACGAGCTTGGTCGGACGATAACGCTGGCCGGGGTAGTCGAGGATCTTGACTGCCTCACCCGACGTCGACAGGAAGACGCGCTGATCCTTGACCTCCAGGTCGCAGCTGCGATCAGGCGCGTAGACTACATACTCCTTGGCCGATACCGCGATCACGTCCTCGATCAGTGCCCGCGGAAAGCGCAGCCTGCCGTCATCTCCCAGGATGCAGCCCTTTGGGAGCACCGCCTCCAGAATCTCCGGGATCGGGTCCCCCACCCCGATCCGTTCGAGGACGTCCAGCGCGGCCGTGTGGATGAGCTGGATGTCATGGTCGCTCAGCGGCTTGTAGCTTCCGCCCTGCATGCCGGGGCGCACCGCCAGGCTCGGTGCGCCCGCCAGCCGGCTGGCGCGTCGCGCCTCCCGTCCGCCCCCTCGGCGTCGCGAGCGGCGATTCGATGCGGCCGCGCTCGTGGAATCGGAACTCATGACGGACCGCCCTGCACAAATATGTTGGAGTCGTCGACTCTCATCTCGTTCTAGCGCGAGGTCGTCTCTCGCGACGTTTGCTCCGCGTGATGGGCCCGAGGGCCGCCTCTATCGCGGCGGCCTCCGGGACTTCGCTGGGCACATAGCCATCCAGCGCAGCGGCGATCGCCTTGAGTCTGGCTGGCGAGGTTCCGCAGCAGCCCCCGATGATGCGCGCGCCGGCGTCGCGCGCCAGCCGCGCATAGCGGGCCATCGTCTCATCGTCACCGCTGTAGACAACCTCTCCCTTCACGGTCTTCGGAACGCCACAATTGCCCTTCGCGATGATCACGTCACCCTCCTGGGCGCAGCGACTGAACTTACAGATGGTGTCCACGAGCATCGCGGGGCCGGCGCCGCAATTCGCCCCGTAGGCAACCAGCGGGTGAGAGCTGGAGTGGAGGAACTCGCTGGCCTGCTCCGGCGAAATCCCCATCATGGTTCGCCCCGCCGTGTCGAATGACATGGTCGAGGCCACGGGAAGGCCGGTGCTGGCTGCGGCGACGAGGGCGGCTTCCAACTCGTCGAATGCGAAGATGGTCTCGATCCAGAGCAGGTCCACACCCCCCTTCGACAGAGCGATTGCCTGCTCGGCAAAGGCCTCTTCCGCGGAGTCCTTCGTCAACCTGCCGTGGGGCACCATCAGCTCACCCAACGGCCCCATGGAGCCCGCGACGACCACAGGACGTCCCGCGGCCTCCTTGGCCGCACGGGCGATACTCGCTCCGGCTTCGTTGATCGCGCTGCTTCGCTCCTCGGCGCTGTGGAGGCGTAAGCGAAATCTGTTGGCGCTGAACGTGTTCGTGAGAATGATGTCGGAGCCGACCTCGAGAAAGCTCTCGTGAAGGCGGGCTACCTTCTCGGGCGCCTCGAGATTCCACAGGTCCGGGGGTTGCCCCGCCGACAGACCCATGTCCATCATATTGGTTCCGGTGGCACCATCGGCGAGCAAGTAGCTACGCTCGCTGAGTAGTTCGGACAGAAGGTCGCTCATCTGATCATCGCCTCAGCTCGGTGGAAAGATGATAGCGCCCGCGCACACTCGGCGTAGCAAGTGCACGCGACAGATTGCCTCGCCCGCTCAAGATTCCCGGTCTCGATGGCGACCGCTTTGTTCCGATAGACGGCCTGGCTTCGCTCCAACGTCCGGATCAGCGTCTCACGACTCGCTTCCTCCCCCCGATTCGGAAGCGACCCATAGGTCGGAAACTCCTCGTCTGATCCGGCCGAGACCCAGGTCTCTCGGAAGTTCTCCGCCTGACAGCGAAAGTGTGTCTCTAGCCCCGAGATCAGGCCTCCGGACTCTGTGCGGGCGTGGAGACGCATTGCTGTGTTGCTCCACAGCAGAAAGTCCTTCCAATTGTGTCCCAGATCTCGTATTTGGGGGACTGGACACAAAGGAGGAGAAGCTATGTGGGGAACCAAGAACTGGGGAGAACTGATCTGGGGCGGTGCGGGAGGGCCCATTCCGCTCTTATCACCACCCGGTCTGCTTGTGCTGGCAGTTCTGTTGCTCGGCGGTGCGGTGGTCGTGCTTCGCCACCGTCACTCGACATTGGCGATAACGCTGTCTGCAGCCGTCCTGGTCATCCCGTTGGCCGCCTACGCGGGAAGTGTGATGCTGCCGAACACATTCACAAACGGGACGATCGCGGACGCAGATCAGGTCAATGCCAACTTCAGCGCCCTGGCCGGAGCCGTCAACGACAACGACACGCGGATTGGAGACCTCAGTTCGGTGTTTGGGGCCGACACCAGCATGGCAAACGCGGGCACTGGATCGGAGTGCACCCTCGGGCAGGTCTGGCTGACAGCCGGCGTACTGGGCAGCGGTGTTCCCGCCGAGGGGCAGCTCCTATCGCTTCAGCAGAACCAGTCTCTCTTCTCGCTGCTGGGGACGCTCTACGGCGGGAACGGGTCCACCAGCTTCGGTCTGCCCGATCTGCGGGATGCAGCGCCGAACGGGCTCACCTACGTGATCTGCATCCAGGGGGCATTCCCTCAGCCTCTGTGAGAGGCGCCGTCATGCGCTAATCAGTGCGGCCAGCAGGGGCTGGTCGCACTGATTCGACGGCGGGCTCGCTGTCACCTCCTGGCATCGACACCACCTCTCCCGGGCGCCGAGTAGTCGGCGAATTCACGATAGAGGGCTTGCTAGTCGTCGCCCATTGCCTCGCGAAACGCCTCGCCGAGTGCTTTGGCAATCGGGCTCTCCGCCATCTCCTCCAGGTCTCGCTCGCGACCCGTCGTCAGCGCTCCATCGACGGCAATCGCCTGGCCGCTCACGAAGGTGGAGTCGTCGCTGGCCAGGAAGAGCGCGGTCTTCGCGATGTCCGAGGGTAGGCCGGAGCGCTTGATCGGCTGGAGGCTCTGGAAGGCGCCCTCCATCAGCTTCGCGCTTCGGTCGGCTGCCTCCGTCGGAAGACCGAGTCCACGACCGAAGATGGACGTCGCGATCGCTCCCGGGCAGATCGCATTCACGCGGATACCCTTCGGTCCGACTTCGAGCGCCACCGTCTTGGTGATCTGTACCACGGCCGCCTTGCACCCGCTGTAGATATGGGGACCGTACCCGCCGTGTGTCCCGGCGATGCTCGACGTGTTGATGATGCTGCCCGACCCCTGCTCGGCCATGACCGGCATCGCGTACTTCATGCCGAGCACGACGCCCTTGAAGAGCACACCGACCGTCTGATCGAAGCCCTCCATGTCGATCTCTTCGATCGCGCCGCTGACGCCGCCGATCCCGGCGTTGTTGAACATGCAGTCGAGCCGGCCGAAGCGCTCCACCGCCAGGTCGACCGCAGCCTTCACGTCCGACTCGATTGCCACGTCGCAGTGCGCGTAGGCGAGCGAGCTGCCGAACTCCTGCTCCATCAACGCACCCTTGTCGTCCAGAATGTCGGCAACAAGGACGCGGGCCCCCTGGTCCACGAAGAGATCGACCGTCCCGCGGCCCATCCCGCTGGTCCCACCGGTGATCAGCGCCACCTTACCTTGCAGACGCTTCGCCATGTCTATCTCGCTCCTCCTCTTCACGCTCGACCTTCCGAGTAGGCATCGAACAGCGGCGGCTTCAAGTCTTCCTCTTTTGATGTCACCGTGAGGGTCTGTGTGCTCAGCGTAGCCCGGAGCTTCCGGCCTCTCTTCCGCTGCCCTTCGCGCCGCCGTGGGTGCCTCGCGGCCAAACCGACGAGGTCATCAGGGCGACTCCGCCGCTCCCGCGGAGACGCTCTCCTGCGACCGCAGAACGGTCGGGACGTAGTCCGGGAACCACATCGACGCACGCACGACCTCCTCGACCTCAGCATCGGGAATCGGCCGGCCGAGTTGGTTCTGGCCGCCGTGGCGGATCACCGCTGCAGCCACACGCGCGCTGGTCTCCCGCAGCTCGGACTGGTCCGGGAAGAGCGCGCCGAGCTTCAGCCGCTCGTCGTCGATACTCGCCGCCAGGGCCTTCGCCGCCGCGTAGAAGACGTCACTCGGCACCTCGCGCATCTCCGACAGGATCACGCCGAGTCCGACACCCGGAAACACGAAGACGTTGTTGGCCTGACCGATCACGTGACGGACGCCCTCGTAGTGGACATCGGCGAACGGGCTGCCCGTCGCCACGATGGCTCGGCCGCCGGTCCATTCCAGGGCCTCCGCAGGGGTGCATTCGGCCTTGCTCGTCGGGTTCGAGAGCGGGAAGATGATCGGCCGCTCGACGTGCTTCGCCATCTCCTCGACCATCGCTTGGGTGAAGGCACCGGCCTGCGCGGTCGCGCCGATCAGCACTGTGGGCTTCATCAGCCGAATCACGTCTTCCGGCCGCGGGTCGGCGAGCGCGTCGATGCCATAGTGTGAGAGCACCGAAGGCGTCGCAGCCAGCGCAGCCTTGTGGGGATCCCGCTCGGTGCCGTCATCGCGAATCAGGCCCTGGCTGTCGAAGAGCAGATGCGCTCGGGCGATCGTGTCCTCCGGCACACCCTCGGCCCGCATCGCCGTGCAGAGGAGCTCGCGGGTACCCGCGCAGGCCTCGCCGGCCCCCATGTAGAGGAAGCGCTGCTCCGCCAACGGCTGCTCGGTAATGCGCAGACCCGCGAGCACGCCCGCAACCACGACGGCCGCCGTGCCCTGGATGTCATCGTTGAAGCACGGCAGGCGCTTGCGGTAGTCGGCGAGGAGCTCGAAGGCGTGGTGCTTGTGAAAATCCTCCCACTGGAGAACTGCATTCGGGAACACCTCGCGGACGCCCTCCACGAAGGCCTCGATGAAGGCGGCGTAGGCCTCCCCGCGCAGGCGGCGCTTTGGGTATCCGATGTAGAAGGGATCCTCGAGGAGCTCTGCGTTGTCGGTTCCGACATCGAGGCTGATCGGCAACGCCTTCGAGGGATGGATGCCGGCCCCCGCCACGTAGAGCGCGAGCTTGCCGATCGGAATCCCCATCCCCCCGGCCCCCTGGTCGCCCAGCCCGAGAATGCGCTCGTTGTCGGTGGCCACGATCAGTCGGATGTCCTGGAAGGGGTACTCCCTCAGGCGCGCCGGAATGACGTCGATGTCGTCGGCCGTCGGCGTGTAGACGATGGGCATCAGCTCGGCCAGGTGCTCGACCAGCACGCGGTAGAAGAGAACCTCGTTGCGATCCAGGAGGGAGGCCAGCCCGATGTACTTCTCGAGCGCATCCGGCTTGGCGGCGAGATGTTCCATCTCGAGCTCGACCTGCTCTTCGATTCTGCAGATCCGCGAGGGCAACAGCCCATTCAGTCCGAGCTGATCGCGCTCCTTCTGT
>JAFDDH010000048.1 GCA_019310975.1 Deltaproteobacteria bacterium
TGCCTTCTTGAGTGCGGCCGCGACCAGCTCTGAGCAGAAGAATGGCTCCTGTGCTTTCACGGCGTTCGTCGCAAAGAGACCCGTCATCTGGCTCCACCAGTCTGCTACGGTTCGCTTCAGGCCCGCGTTTACGTCGAATTCGGCGCCCATGCTCTTCGCGATGAAGTCATCAAAGGCAACCTGGTCGAACTTCTCCCGACTCTCATCGCTCAGGGAGAGAAACCAGACCACGCCCTTATAGTCGTCGTGCCGGTCGCGGAAGGATGACTCCATGACGCCGAACGTCGGCTGGTCGCCTGTGAGGCGGACCGTCGACTCCACGAAGCGCGGATCTGGCTGTGTGTCGGTCGCGGCCGAAACGATCAGGCCTGCGTGGGAAATGAGCCCCTCTGGGCTGGCGATGAGTGACCAGAGGCTCTCGCCCGCGAAGGCGACCACGTCACCGGGCAGTGCCTTCTCTGCGGCCACTTCGTAAGGGATCTTCTGCATCGGCATCGAAATTCCTCCTCACACCCCATGCGGAGCGGTAGAATCGTTGCGCATGGTGTTGATAAACACTCACCGCCGAAATTCGCGAACTCGTCATCGGGTTCTGATCGTAAACTGCTACTTCGACGACACCCGTGAGGCGATTTCGCGAACTCACAAGATTCCCCAGGCGATGGGTCCGGTGTATCTGGCCGGCGCCTTCTCGCGTACGAGCTGCGAGGTGCGCCTCTACAACGAGCAAGCGAGCGGTCCGCTGGAGAATGAGCAACTACTCGGATGGCCCGACTTGCTGGTCCTGACAGGCCTGACGACTGCACTGGATCGGATGCTCCACGTCACCGCATATTGTCGCACAAAGAATCCGCGCGTCATCGTGGTAGCGGGAGGCCACGCGGTGAGGGCCCTGCCGAGCTTCTGCGTGCAGTTCTTCGACTACTGCTGCCTGGGAGACGTCGAGGAGATGGCAGAGGTGATCCGGGACGCCTTCGGTCCAGGGGCCGTGGCGGAGCGGGCAGAGCCGAGATTCGACCTCGCGGACTGGCTCGGTCGAATTGGCTACCTGGAGGCCAGTCGCGGTTGCAACTTCCGCTGCTCGTTCTGCACCCTCACCGCTGAGGGGGGTCGCTATCACACCCATGACATCGAGTCCGTTCGGAGCCAGATCGAGGCGCTGGGGAAGCGCGACTACCTGGTCTTCCTGGACAACAACTTCTATGGCCCGAACCGCGATCACCTTCGAGCCGTGATGGACCTGTTGCGCGAACGCTACGACGCCGGCCAGTTCAAGGGCTGGGCCGCCCTGGTGACGAGCGACTTCTTCTTCGAGGAGGAGAACCTGAGGCTGGCCAGCGAGTCGGGCTGCAAGGCGTTGTTTTCCGGCGTCGAGTCCTTCGACGACGCCTGGCTTCGGCGGGTCAACAAGCGCCAGAACACTCGGCGCTCGCCAGTCGATCTGATCCGCAGCACGCTGGATGCCGGGATCGTGTTCGCCTACGGCCTGGTGCTCGATGTCTGCCACCGGAGCGTGGCCGATCTCCGGGAGGAGCTGGAATTTGTCGTTGGCTGTCCCGACATCACCCTGCCGGCCTACGTGTCTCTCTCGATCCCGATCCTGGGTACGCCCTTTTTCCACGAGTGTGTGAGAAGCGACCTGCTCCTGCCGCACACACGCATTCGTGACCTCGATGGCTCGACGTTGTCGCTGCGCCCGCTGGATCCACTCGACCAGGTCGAGCACTTCATCCGCCGCGAGAAGAGCTTTGCCGACCACCGCTGGCAGATCCTGCGGCGCGCCCTGGGTCTTGCGAGGCGGTATCGCTCGGAGTTGAGTCGTGATCAGCTGGTGCTCATGGCCGGCCTGGCGGCCTCCGTGTGCGCGCCGCTTCTCGCGAGTGCACCGGGCCAGTGGAGAGCCGGAAGGCGCCGGCGCACGTTCGTGAGCTCGACCGATCACCTGGACCGCGTCTACGTCCCCGCGTTTCCAGTCGATCGCCGCTACGAAGGTCATTTCGCAGCGACGAGACTCACCGACCGAGCGGGTCGACTTACGGACGCGCTGGCCCCGGATCTCCTCGAGACCAGGCATGCGAGCTGATGGCCGCGCCGGCTGAGTTCGAGGGAGCTGACTGGCTCGAGGTCCGGAGTCGTCTCGGTGCAGGTGGCTTCGGAGCCGTCTACGAGGCCTACGACCACCGGCGCAAGGGCGTAGTCGCGGTCAAGACACTTCACGAATTCGAACCCGAAGCGCTCTACATGCTCAAGCAAGAGTTCCGCGCCATGGCGGACGTCGCGCACCCGAACGTGGTGACGCTCTACGACCTGGTTCTGGACGGAGAACGATGCTTCTTTACCATGGAACGCATCGAGGGCGTCGATCTCCTCGTGCATCTGCGGGAGTCGCGGGCTGCAGATCTCCGGGACGCGTTCGTGCAGCTGGCCGACGGCATCACGGCGCTGCACGAGGCGGGAATTCTGCACCGGGACCTGAAACCGTCGAACGTCCTGGTCGCGGCGGATGGGCGCGTCGTTGTGCTCGACTTTGGTCTGGCGGCGCAGCTTGCTTTTGGAGAGCTCAGCCACAGTGTCCACATGGTGGGCACGATCGCGTACATATCACCGGAACAGGCCGCTGGAGCGGGCGTGACCGAGGCGAGCGATTGGTACAGCTTCGGTGTCATGCTCTACGAGGCGCTGACGGGAAGGCGCCCCTTCTCGGGCGGTGTGCTCGAGATGATCGAGCAGAAGCAGAGCGGTGCGCTGGTACCGCCCGGCGACGTCCAGCGAGGGATTCCCGCCGACCTCAACGACCTCTGCTGCGAGCTGCTGCGGCCCGGACCGCGCGACCGGCCGAGCGGCCGCGAGGTGATTCGGCGTCTGCTCCTGGGTCCCGAAGGGCAGGGTCACGCGGTCGAGGCCACATCATCTGGTCCCAGCGGTCCCCCGGTACTCGTGGGACGCGAGCGCGAGGAGCGAGTCCTCAACCGCGCCTTCGAGCGTGTCCGCAGCGGACACCCCGTCACCGTGCACCTGCACGGAAGCTCCGGCATTGGCAAGAGCGCGATCGCACGCCACTTCCTGCGAAGCTTGCGGCAGCGCGACCGCAGCATCGTTCTGCTGGCGGGTCGCTGCTACGAGCATGAGTCCGTGCCCTACAAGGCGCTGGACAGCCTGATCGACGACCTGAGCCGCTATCTGCAGCACCTGCCTCCGCTGCGGGCGGAGCGCGTCATGCCCCGGGACGCGGTCTCACTGGCTCTGCTCTTCCCGGTGCTGGCTGGCGTCGAGGCGATCGCGAGCCGCCGTGAGCGCGCGACTGAAACCCCCGGTGCGCAGGAGCTGCGGCGTCGCGCCGGAAAGGCTCTGCGCGAGCTGCTGGCCCGCACCGCGGACGAGCGGCCGCTCGTGTTGTTCATCGACGATCTTCATTGGGGGGATCAGGACAGCGCGGCCCTGCTCGAGGAGCTCGTGCGTCCGCCCGATGCGCCTGTCCTGCTGCTCCTGCTCTGCTATCACAGCGCGGACTCGGGAGATAGCCCCCTCGTACAGCGCGTGCGCCAGTGGCGGGGTGAGAACGTCGGCGAGGTGGTCGACGTAGAGCTCGGCGAGCTCGGTCGCGAAGCCGCACAGACGCTCGCCCTCTCCCTGATCGGCGAGGAGAGATCCACGGGCCTCGAGCGAGCCGAGGCCATCGCGCGCGAGTCCAATGGCAATCCGTTCTTCATCGGCGCTCTGGCCCGGCACGCAGCGGCGGTCGGGGAGGGTGCGGTGCCGCAGAACTCGTTGAACACGCTGATTCGTACGAGTGTCGGGGCCGTTCCCGAACAGGCCCGGCGCATGCTCGAGATCGTCGCCGTCGCGGGTCGGCCTATCGACATCGGGATCGCTCACGCGGCTGCTGGTCTCGCTTCCGAAGACGAGGCGGTCATGGGTCCCCTGCGCGCGGCGCATCTCGTACGCGCACGCATCTCGGAGGGTGGCCCGCAGCTCGAGACCTATCACGACCGCATCCGCAAGGCCGTGGTCGGGACGCTCTCCGCCGACGAGCTGCGGGCCCATCACCTGCAGCTGGCGAGGGCGTGGGAGCAGTCGGGGTGCGCCGATCCCCAGACCCTGGCCCAGCACTGGCTCGAGGCGGGGTATGGCGAGCGCGCCGCCGCATTTGCGGCCGAGGCCGCGGCGCAGGCCGCCGAGGCGCTTGCATTCGACCGAGCGGCTCGCTTGTACCGACTGGCACTCGAGCTCTCGACCGCGAGTGGCGACGAGCGGCGGATCCTGCGCACTCGCCTGGGCGACGCGCTCTCCGAGGCGGGACGGGGGTCGGAAGCGGCCGAGGCCTACCTGTCCGCTGTGGAGGGAGCCAGTATCGCGGACGGCCTCGAGCTGCGGCGACGGGCGTCGGAGCAGCTCCTGATCAGCGGCCACATCGACCGCGGCCTGGCCGTACTTCGCGATGTGCTGGGCATGATGGGCATGCGGCTGGCCCGCACACCGGAGCGCGCCCTGGCCGCACAGGTCGTCCGCCGTGCGCAGCTCCGCGTGCGAGGCCTCACGTATCGCGAGCGGGCCAGCGATGTGCTGGACGCGGACGTGCTCAGGCATATCGACATGTGCTGGTCGGTCACGATCGGACTCTCCATGGTCGACACGATTCGCGGCACGCACTTCCAGTCACGCCACATCCTGGCGGCGCTCCGGGCGGGCGAGCCGTATCGCATCTGCCGCGCGCTGGCGTTCGAGGTGAGCGGCTCCGTGGTGCGCGGCAAGCGCAGCGTGCGCCGCACCGAGAAGCTTCTGCAGACGGGTTGGGCGCTCGCGCGGCGCATCGACGATCCCCACGCGCTCGGCCTGATGGCGGTGGCGAACGCCTCGGCGGCCAGCTTCCACGGGCGCTTCCGCGAAGCGCTCGAGATGTGCGAGCGCGCGGACACGCTGCTGCGCGACCACTGCACGGGCGTGGTCTGGGAGCTCGACACCAACGAGATCTTCCGCTTGCACTCGTACTGCTGGATGGGACGCTGGAAGGAGCTGTCGTTTCGCCTGCCTTCCCTGCTGCGAGAAGCACGCGAGCGCGAGGATCTCTACCTGGCCACTTATCTCGGCTCGCGCAGCTTCTACACGGTGCATCTCGCCGCAGACCACGTCGCAGAGGCCCGGGAGGGGCAGAGGAGCAGCATCGCGGCCTGGTCGTCGCAAGGGTTCCAGGTGCAGCACTATTGGGACTGGCTTGCCTGCACCGAAATCGACCTCTACGACGAGCGGGCCGACGTCGCATGGCGGCGTATCGAGGAGCGCTGGCGCGCGTACTTGCGGTCGGCGCTGCATCTGAACCAGGCACTCTATATCGAGTCCCTGAGCCTTCGCGCCCGCGCCGCGCTCGCCCTCGCCGCGACTCACTCCGACCCGAACGCGCACTCGGACGCGCGCAAGCTGCTCCGCACGGCCGCTCGCGACGCGAAGCGGATGTCCAGTCAGGAGCGGCCCTGGGGCAATGCGCTCGCCGACCTGTTGCGCGCCGGCATCTCGGCGACTCAGGGCGACGCACAGACCGCAGCCACCTTGGCCCACGCGGCGGAGCAGCAGTTCAACGCACTGGATATGGGTCTGCACGCGGCCGCCGCGCGCCGCCGCCGCGGCAGGCTGCTCGGAGGAGCCGAGGGGCACAGCCTCGCCGAGAGCGCCGCCGCGTGGATGTCCGAAGAGGGGATCAAGAACCCCGGCCGTGTCACCGCGATGCTGATCCCCGGCCGCTGGGGCTGAGCCTGTCGTGCTCGAGGGAAGAAGGTGCAGGCTCTTCGAGGACGTAGCCGACACACGATTGCGGAATAGTGTTCCGTAAAATAGGAATACTGTTCCGCACCCCCGAGCCCTTGGCTATTTGCCCTTGAAGACCGGCTTCCGCTTCTCGATCCACCATGCGGTGGATCCCTCGACGTAGTCCTCGGTCTTGAAGCCGCGGACGAGGGCTGCGTCCTCGCGTTCCACCTGGGTGGCGATGTTTGTTTCGTGGAGTCCCCGGTAGATGAGCTGCTTGGTGAGCTCCATTCCGATCGGGCCGTTGCCCGCGATCTTCTCGGCGAGCTCCATCGCGGTGTCGAGCACCTGCTCGCTCGGGACCGAGCGGTTGACGAGCCCGATGCGCTGCGCCTCGATGCCGTCCAGCAGGTCTCCGGTGAGGAGGAGCTCGCAAGCCTTCGTCAGACCGACGATGCGCGGGAGCGTGTAGGTAATACCGCCCTCGGGCGGGAGCGCGTAGCGATGGGTCGAGGCCATTCCGATCGTGGCGTCGTTGGCGACGATCCGCAGGTCACACGCCATTGCCAGCGCGAAGCCGCCTCCCACGGCCGCACCGTTGATGGCGGCGATGGTCGGCTTCTCGAGCTGGCTGACCTCGACACTGAACCAGCCGATGGGCTCCATGGCTTTGCGGCGGCTCTCCTCCTCGACCGCGCCGGGAACCGGCTTTCCCTGGGCGAGGGCGATCAGCATCTCGGTGTCGGCCCCTGTGCAGAAGCCTCGGCCGGCGCCGGTGAGAACCAGGACGCGCACATCGTCGTCTCGACGGACGCGCTCCACCGCCAAAGAGAAGGAAGCCAGCATCCGCCCCGTCATCGCGTTGAGCTTCTCTGGGTTGTCGAAGGTGATCGTCGCGATGTGATTCGACTGCTCGTAGATCAGGTCGTGGTACTCCATCGAGTCTCCGTTCATCGGATTGGCTCCGCGGCGAGCACCGCCCACGTCGCGGGCAGCAGCTGGGACGCCGGCTCCGTGCGGGAAAGGGTCTCGTCTTGGCTCATCGTCCAGGGCGGCGTCACCCGCCGTCTTCATCATCCATGGTAGATGTGGATGGAATAGGGGGGCGGCGCGATGTCGTGGCTGTCCGCGCCTTCCCCTCGCACCCAGCGTCGCCCGGGCAGGTCGCACAGCCGCCGGCCGGGCGTCCGCGACGAGAGAGCCCGAAGAGGATGAAGAGGAGGGCCACTAGCGCGGGGGCGAGAACCTCCGTCATGTCGAGCTCAACAGGCCGGCGAAGCCCATGAAGCCCATGGAGAGGCTGGCGGCGATGATGAGGACGAGGCCCATGCCCCTGGCGATGGAGGGCACATCGGCCAGCTCGGTCTCCTCACGGATCGAAGCCATCAGGACGAGCGCGAGAGTGAGGCCGAAGCCGGCACCAAGGGCGAAGGCAAGGCCCTCGAACACGTTGTAGTCGCGATTGGTCTGGAAGATCGCCAGGCCGAGGATGGCGCAGTTGGTCGTGATCAACGGCAGGTAGATCCCCAGCTCCCGAAAGAGCGTGGGGCTGACCTTCTTGATCACTGTCTCCACGATCTGCACGAGCGACGCGATCACCACGATGAAGGAGATGATGCGGAGGTAGGGGGCCCTTTCGAGGATGAATGCGTTCAGGAAGGAGACCGTCAACGAAGTCAGCACCAGCACGAAGATGTTGGCCGCCCCCATGCGCAGCGCGGTCTCGACCCGGGCCGACACGCCCATGAACGGGCAGAGGCCGAGGAAGAGCGCCAGCGTGAAGTTGTTGACCACCATGGCGGATAGGAAGATCCAGGAGAGCTCGCTCATCCGGCCTCTCCTCGTGTGGGCGTCGGTCGGCCCGACGTCGCGATCCCCGCCACGGCGATGGCCTCCTGGCTCCCGGCCTGCCTGCGCTGCGACGCCTCGATACGGTCGGGGCGCCGCTCCTGCCACCAAGCCAGGCCGAGCAGGAGCACCCCGAGTGTGAGGAAGCCGCCCGGCGGCAGGATCATCACGATCCACGGCTCGTAGGAGGGGCCGAAGAGGGATACGCCCAGGAAGCTGCCGCTGCCCAGCACCTCGCGCACTGCTCCCAGCATGACCAATGCGATGGAGAAGCCCGCGCCGGTTCCCAGCGCGTCGAGCAACGCTCTGCCCACGGGCCTCTTCGACGCAAACGCCTCCTGGCGGCCGAGGATCATGCAGTTCACGACGATGAGCGCGATGAAGGCGCCCAACGCCTTGTGGATGTCGGGCACCAGGGCCTGGAGGCTGAGGTCCGCCACCGTGACGAAGGTGGCGATGATGAGGATGTAGGCCGAGATGCGAATCTCGCCGGGGATGAACCGCTGGCAGAGCGAGACCAGCAGGCTCGAGCCACACAGCACGAAGAGCGTCGCCAGCCCCATCGCCAGGCTGTTCTCCACGTTGTTGGTCACGGCCAGCGCCGGACACAATCCGAGCATCTGGATCAGGACCGGATTCTCACGCCAGATGCCGCGCAGGAAGTCCTCCTGCTGCGTCGTCTCTCTCATGGCGAAGTCTCCTCGAAGTGGGCCTCGATGGGCGTACGCAGCCGTTCGAGCGATTCGTTGATGATGCGCACCACCGCGCGCGAGGAGATGGTGGCGCCGGTGATTGCGTCGATCTCACCGGGCGCTCCGGTCACGCGCTTGACCGCCTGGAGGGGCGGGGTCGCTCCCCGGAACTGGGCCACGAACGAGAGGTCCTTCTCTATCTTGTCGCCCAGGCCCGGCGTCTCTTTGCTCTCGAGCACCTTCATCCCCAGGAGCTTGCCGGTGGTGGGATCGAAGCCGTAGATGAGTGTGATGACGTCCTGGAAGCCCGCCGCCGCGGCCTTGACGCCCACGCCCGTTGCTCGGCCCTTCGCGTCCAACCCCACGTAGATCTTCTCCGCGTTGCGCTCGGCTCCACCGGCAGGGGGCGCTTCGAACACGTCCTGCGGCGTAGCGTAGAGGGTCTCGTAGCTCGCCGGATCGTTCAGTACTTCGCTCACGGCGCGCTTTAATACCTCGGCCTTGTGCGCCTCGATGGGAGCGAGCGTGACGGTGAAGACCACGACGATGAGCAGGCCCGCCAGGGCGCCCGCGGTGCCCAGGCTCGCGACCATCCTGAGCGACGAGGCCTGCGCGGGCGCGACATCGAGCGTGCCAGCGTCGAGGTTGCCTCCGCTCACGACTCACCCCCCACCCCAAGCGTGCCGAAGATGCGCGGCTGGGTGGCCCGATTGATGAAGGGTACGAGCGCATTCATCAACAGGATGGCGTACATCACGCCCTCCGAGAGTCCACCCCAGAGGCGGATCACCAGGACCAGGAATCCGATTCCCGCACCGAAGATCCAGCAGCCGCGGTGGGTCACCGGCGAGGTCACCATGTCGGTGGCCATGTAGACGGCCCCCAACATCAGCCCGCCCGAGAAGAGCATGAAGACGGGCCCCGGGTAGCGTGCGGCGTCGAGTCCGTGGAGGAGGGTGGAGAAGAGCGCCACGCTGCCGAGGATGCTCGCCGGGATGCGCCAATCGAGATGCCTGCGCGCAGCCAGGTAGAGGCCACAGATCAGGATGATCAGGCCGGAGGTCTCGCCCAGCGAGCCGCCCGTAGTCCCCAGCATCAGATCCCAGCTGGGCGTCGTCATCTGCTCGAATTTCATCAATCCGAGCGGGGTCGCGCCGGTCATGGCCTCGGGGACGCTGGGGCTCATCAGCGGGAGCGCGAAGTTGTCACCGCGTAGATTCCACCAGCTCTCCGCCCGGATCGGCCAGGTCGTGATGGCGACGGGGAACGCGGCCTGCAGGAAGGCGCGCCCCAGCAGCGCCGGGTTGAAGACGTTCTGGCCGAGACCGCCGAAGACGAGCTTGCCGAAGCCGATCCCGAAGGCGCCACCCAGAAAGGCCATCCAGAGCGGAATGCCCGGCGGCAGCGTGAGCCCGAGTAGGATGCCTGTAATGGCTGCGGAGCCGTCACGCAGCGACCGTGCCCCCCGGCCTCCCAGGAGCGACTCCGGCGCCAGGGCCCCGGCGGTGCTCGCCGCCAGGACGAGGATTGCGCTCGGGCCGAAGAAATAGATCGCGCTTGCGACCACGGGCACCAGACTCGCCACCACCGACCACATGATCGTCGGCGTACTGTCTCCTTGCTTGATGTGGGGAGAGGCGCTGACGATTCTTGTCGAAGCAGTCATGCCACGGGCCGCCGCCGTATGGCCGTCTTCGCCGTGGTGAAGAGGTGGGAGAGTGGGATGTTCGAGGGGCATACGTAAGAGCAACAGCCGCAGAGCATGCAGTCCATCAGGTGGTTTTCGAGCATCTCCGGCCAGCGCTCGCTTGTCGCCAGGTTACCGAGACGCTGGGGATTCAGGAAGACCGGGCAGGCGTCGAGGCAACGTCCGCAGCGGATGCAGGGGTAGTCCTCTCTCGGGGGTGCCTCGCCCTTGCTGAGGACGAGCACCCCGCTCGTACCCTTGAGCACGGGCGTATCCAGGCTCGCCACGGCGACGCCCATCATCGGGCCGCCAAAGATGATCTCGCTCGCGTCGTCCGCGAGGCCGCCGCTCCCCGCTAGCAGATCGCGGAGCTTGGTGCCCACGGGCACGATCCAGTTCCCCGGCTCGCGCACGCCGGGGCCCGTCACCGTCACGATGCGCTCGATCAGGGGGAGGCCAGTCTCGAAGACCTCGGCGAGGGTCGCCACGGAGCCCACGTTCTGGACGACCACGCCGACCTTGCCGGGCAGCCCGCCGGAAGGGACCTCACGATCCAGCAGCGACTTGATGAGCATCTTCTCGGCGCCCTGGGGATATTTGGCCTCGAGCCCGCACACCTCGATGTCGAGGTCCACGGGCGCCGCGGCCGTCATCGTCGCGATGGCGTCGGGCTTGTTCTGCTCGATCCCCACGATGGCGCGCCGGATCCCCAGGCAATCGAGCATGATGCGAATGCCCAGGTAGACGCGCTCGCTGTACTCGACCATCACGCGGTGATCCGAGGTGAGGTAGGGCTCGCACTCGCAGCCGTTCACCAGCAGCGTGTCGATCACCTGATCGGAGGGTGGCGAGAGCTTCACGTGCGCCGGGAAGGCGGCGCCGCCGAGCCCCACGACACCAGCCTGCTGAACGGCCGCGACGATCTCCTTGGGCGACAGGCCCTCCCAGTTGGGCACCAGGCGTCGGCGCGGCGTCTGTGCGGCGTAGCGATCCACCGCGATCCGCACGGCGGTCTGGTACTGACCGCTCGGATGCGGCCAGGGTCCGATCGCGGCGACCCTTCCGGCCGCCGAGGCGTGGACCGGTGAGGAGATGAAGCCCTCCGCGGCGGCGATCATGTCGCCGCGCTCGACGCGGTCCCCGACGCGCACAATGAGGGTCGCGGGCGCCCCGGTGTGTTGCTGTAGGGGCAGCACCACTTCGTCGGGAAAGGGCAGCCGGCGGATCGGGCTGGCCGCGGTCAGTTCCTTTGCATCGTCGGGATGTACGCCGCTGTGGAATGTCGAGTTCCTACGCATGACCAGCTCAGTTGAAGCGTTCGGCGCGCTTGATGAGCTTGTCGAGATTCTTCTCATGGGGGTCGAGAGGTGTCCCCGGATGGATGATGTCGGCGGGACAGACCTCCGCGGCCATGACGAGCTGCTTGAAGGTCCCCGCGCGGGTGTCCTTGATATAAGCCTGCTTGTTCTCGTTGTAGGCGAACATCTGCTTGTTCAGCTTGATGCAATCGTCACAGGTGGTGCACAGCTCGGTGTCGATGTAGGGCTCCATGCTGAGGCCGTCATCGTCGTCGTCGCCGGCCTCCTGGGCGGTCACCTGGGCGGTCACCTGGGTGGGCCCGGTAGCGGGCGTCTCGGTCGGCCCCGGAGCGGAGCGCTCCAACTCCTGCGCGGGGAGCTCGTCCATGGCCGTGACCTCGGCCAGGACGGGTGCGACCACCGACGTGCGGCCGGGTAGCGCGTCCGCCTGCTCGAGGATCTGCGCGATGGTCAGGTTGGCCCCGCTGCGCAACAGGCCTTCGGCCATGCGCCGCGCGACGAGCTGTGGGTACTGGGCCTCGAGGTCGGCCAGCTTGGTGTCGTACTCCGCGCGCAGCGCCTCGCTCTTCCGCTCGAAGTCGGCTTTGGCCTCGGCCTCCAGCGTGCTTCGGGCCTTCGAGGAGAGCACGATGCCCGCCATCTCACGCAGCTGGTGCCAGAAGGCGAGGCGCTCCTCGGCGAGGGTCACGATCTCGGCGGACACAGCGAGCCGCCCGAGATGCTGCTCTGCGTTCGTGGTGTAGATGAAGGGAGATTTGTCCGCGCGCTCCTCCGAGGAGAGATCGAGATACTCGTGGAAGGGGACCCACTCCGTGTCCGAGTCCTGCTCGGGAACTGGATTGAAATGCTTCCTGAAGCGGGCCTCGTGGACCGCCCAATCCGCGGTCGTCAGGGGGATCGTCATCGTCCGCTCTTCCCCGGCCTCGTCGCCATCCGGCTCGCGATAGCAGAGATCGTAGGTCGGCCAGTCGTCGTCCAGGGCCGGGTTGCCTTCGAGGTCGAGGCAATCCGCCAGGTCCGGCCCGGCCTCGGGGTCGAAGACGAGGTGCGGAACGGCGCGGCTCTCCAGTGCCAGGCGCGCCGCGTCGGGGGCCGCGCTGTCGCCGATCCCCCACTCGACGGGGCAGGGCGTGTTGAGAATGAAGATCGAAGGTCGCCTTGCGCGCAGTCCTTTCAGGACGTTGGCGAGCAGGTGGGTCGGTGCCGCTTGCGATGATTGCAGGACGAAGGCGCCGCGATGCGCGATCGCGAGCAGCGCGAGTTCCTTGCGTGTCTCCTCCTTGCCGTGCTGGGCCGGACCGAACCCGGCCATGTCGGAAACCTGGCCGATGAAGCCGCTCGTGCACGCCTGGCCACCGGTATTCGAGTAGACCTGCGTGTCGACGACGACGACCCGGATCGGCTTGTTGGTCGCCAGCAGTCGTGAGAGGTTCTGGAAGCCGATATCCAACATTGCGCCGTCGCCGCCGACTGCGAAGAGCGGCGGGCAGAGGGCGAATTCGTCGTCCGTGAACTGCTCCCAGTCGAACTTCGTGAAGAAGGGCTC
Organism: Deltaproteobacteria bacterium; assembly: GCA_019310975.1. Taxonomy (GTDB): domain Bacteria; phylum Myxococcota_A; class UBA9160; order UBA9160; family UBA4427; genus JAFDDH01. The sequence continues at coordinate 12,832 of JAFDDH010000048.1, forward strand.
GTGCACCTCGGGGTCGTACTCCCCGGCGAGCTCCAGCTTGGCGCGGCGGACGTCGATGAAGCCGTCCGCCATCTTGCGCATGTGGCCTTCGAAGAGGCCGATGGCCAGCGAGGGCGCATCCTGGAAGAGATGATTCGCCCAGGGGAATGGGTAGGGGTTGAAGGGATAGGTGGAGCCCCAGACCGAGCTGCAGCCCGTGGAGTTCGCGAAGCCGGCGCGCGATCGACCCTTGCCGCTCGGACCTTCGCTGTAGCGCCAGCGCAGATCCTGGACCTTGCGGGACATCTGCAGCAGCCGCTCGACGTCGGCCCGGTGCTGGGCGACACCGCCCGCGGCGCCCTTTGCGATCGCTTCGAGGTCAGCGTCTGCGGCGACGAGGCCCCGCGCCTTGGCGTCGAGGCCGGTGATCAGCTCGTCGAGCTCGCGAACGTGGGCTTCGGCGCGAGGGATCAGCAGCGCATTGACTGCGGAGAGTACCAGATGGATGTCCGTCTTCTCGCCGCAGCCCATGCAGGCGCCGTCGCCGCCCACGGTGGACTGGTAGTTGCGTTGCTTGAGGAGCAGTGAGGAGAGGACGCCGATCCCCTCCTCGAGGTCGACGATGTTGACGTAGCGGTCGTTCGTCTCGGGGAGCTTCTTCCAGAGCGCCCAGTTGCTGCGCAGCTGCGACACCACCTCGTCGGTCTGCCGGATCGTGCGCAGCGCGTCGTCGGGACATACCTCGACGCAGATGTCGCAGCCCTTGCAGGTCTCGGGGTTGATGGTGATGGAGAGCAGGCCACCGCTGCCCTTCTGCTTGCGCTCCGGCAGATCGAAGAAGGGGCCGGTCTTGGCCACGGGGAAGTCGGCCAGCGCCGAGTAGACGGGGGCCCACTCCGCATCCAGCTCGACGCGTCGCGCCGGCGCGGGGTCGAGCTTGTGGATCACGTTCTTGTACGCGAGCGAAAGCACCTCCCCGATATTGTGGAAGGGCACGCCTGTGAGGATCTTGTGCGCCTCCTTGTCGAGGTGCTTCACGAGCTGTCCGAGCCGGTTCATCGGCAGATCCGGGCTCTTCAGGTGCTCGATCGCCGCCGTCAATAGCTCGTCGACGGTGTTGACGACGCCCGGGATCGCCGTGTCGGGGCACTGCGTCCAGCACTTGCCACAGCCCGTGCAGTTCTCAGGGATGAACTCGGGCACCTCGAAGCGCACCTTGGTCATGTCGCGCATGGCGCTCGTGGCCGCCGGCATGGCGCTGAGCGCCGTGAAGGGATCCGCGATCGGATCCTCGCCCAGCATATAGAGCGAGCCCACCTGCTCCCAGAAGCGGCCGGGGTTCGCGATGCCGTCGCGCCAGCCGGTGCCGTCGAGGATCTCGGGCATGACGGGCGGGGGCTCGGGATCGTCCCTGCTCGTCGCCTCGATCTCGGTATCGACCGGTTGCACCTCGTGATAGCCGCGTTGGATGACCCGAAGGTTGTCGCTGACGACCTGCTCACCGAGGTGGCCGAACTTCTTCTCGAGCTGACTGCGGATGCCATCGAAGAGCTGCTCCTCGTCGAGGTCGGCGGCCGCCACCAGCGGAGAGGTTCGGAAGAAGGCGCCCATGAAGGCCGCGCCCTGCATGCGGAAACGCAGCTCGGGATTCGAGGCCTCGCTGTGCGCAATCGCGAAGCCGTCGAGATAGTAGACTTCGATGCCCTTCTCGCGAATCGTGCGGCGAGCTCGCTCGGGGAGATCGTTCCAGACCTGCTCGCTGTCGCGGTCGCTCTGGATGATGAAGATGCCGCCGCGATCCATGCCCGCGAGCGGGTCGGAGTGGTGGAAGACATTGCCGTCCGGCGCCATCACAGTGTTCACGTGCTTGAGCTCGCAGTTGGTGCGCACGGGTTCGCTGGCGAGGCTTGCGTAGAAGGTGGTGGGCTGCCCCTTCTTCTCCGATCCGTATTTCGGGTTGGCCTTGATGAAGAGTCCGAGGAGCTCGCCCGCAGTGGTGGCCACGTTCTTGCCCATCGTGATCGCACCCCAGCCGCCCACCGAGTGGATGCGCAGGGAGACGCCGCCGCTCGGGATGAGATTGACGTCCGGGCCCCGCTCGAGGGTCAGCTCGCTGACGCCGGGGTAGGCGGCCTGAATCCGCTGCTGCCAGATCGCGAGCTTCGGCAGGTCGGTGCCCTGACGGACGAAGTCGATCCCCAGGTAGAATTGCCTTCGCCCCGCGCCGCCCTCTCGCATGTTGTCCACGGTGGCGATGAGGTCGGCCGGCTGCAGGTCGCGGCTGCCCATCCCGTACGAGCCGGAGTAGAACTCCGGGATCTCCTCGGGCCTGCAGGGTGAGATGCCCGCGTGCGGCACGCCCGTGCGCGCGCGCTGGTTCTCCATGCCCTTCGCCATCGCAGCGCGAATCTCCCGCAGCAGCGGAAGATCGGCGGCCAGCGGCTGGTCGGTGCGCTCGAGCACCGTGGCGGCCTTCTTGCCGCGCAGCAGCTTCGTCACGAGATCACTCGGGAAGGGGCGGAACATGGTCAGGTTCAGCACGCCGAGCTTGATGCCCCTCGTCTCGCGCAGGTGGTCGACGACCGCCTCCGCGTTGGCGACAAGCGAGCCCTGCCCGATGATCACGTACTCGGCGTCCTCGAGGCGGTAGCCGGACGCACGGGTGTACCGCCTCCCCGTGAGCGCGGCGTACTCGGCGAAGACGCGATCGGACAGGCTCTCGATGTGGTCGAAGTAGAAGGGCCGCTGCGCTGCGACTCCCTGGGCGTAGCTGTCCTGGTTCTGCACCACGCCGAGCATGGCGGGATAGTCGTAGTCGAAGAGCTCGGGGATCCGGCGCCGCGTCTCCCCGAAGACCATCTGCTGCGCCGGTGTGGGCGACTCGATGAGATCCGAGGGGTCGCCGAGGAACTCCTTCACCAGCTCCCGCTCGGGCCGGCGGAACGTCTCGATGGTGTGGCTGGTCAGGAAGCCGTCCTGGGCGCAGATCCCCGGGTTGAGGGAGAGCTCGGCGATGCGGTGCGCGATCAGATTGAGATCCGCGACCTCCTGCACGTCCTTGGCGAAGAGCTGGAAGAAGCCCGTGTCGTCGACCGCATGGTAGTCGTCGTGCCCCGCGTGCACATTGAGCGCGTGCTTGGTGATGGCCCGGCAGGCGATATTGAGCACGTAGGTCAATCGCTTGCCCACGGCGGCATAGAGGGACTCGTGCATGTAGGCGATACCCTGGCCGCTCGAGAAGTTGGTCGAGCGGAGCCCCGTCATGCTCAAGCCGGCCATCACACCCGCGGCGGCGTGCTCGCCCTCGGGCTCGAAGAAGATCAAGCTGCGGCCGTTTACGTTCGTCACGCCCGCGGCGACCGCGGCGGCCCAGCCCTCTCCCATCTGCGTAGAGGGGGTGATGGGATACGCGCCGGCCGCCTCGCTGGCCGCCGTCTCGGCGCTGACCACGGCTCCACTGCCATCGTCGCTGCTGAGGATTCCCGGGTACTTCACATCGCTGGGCTCGCGGCGCTCACTCATTTCGAATCTCTCTCCGCCCTCTCACTCTGCCGTCTGTGAAGCATCGGTCGCGGAGCCTCCGGTGCCCTCGAGGAGCTGGGCGTTCTCGACCCAGACGATCGCGCCCGTCGGACAACGCTTCGTGGCTCCGGGCGCCTCGAGTCCGTGCTTCGTGTAGTCGATCACGGCGAGGCCCTCCACGATGTCGATCAGCCCCTCCGCAGCGTCGAGGACACATTTGCCGCAGCCATTGCACGCGACCTGGCACAGCCCCTCTGCCTCTTCGCCCTCGAGCTCGCTCCGGCACTGCACGATCAGGTGTGGCTCGAGCGGCATGATGACGAAGAGGTCCTTCGGGCAGGCGTCGACGCAATCCCCACAGGCGGTGCAGCGCACCGGGTCGACGATCGGGAGCAGCGCGGCGCTCATGTGGATCGCGTCGAGGTCGCAGGCCACCTCGCAGTCCGCCAGCCCGAGGCATCCCCACGTGCAACCCTTTCCACCGCCCGCCACCGAGGCCGCGGCCTTGCAGCTCGCAAAGCCCCGATACTCGGCGTCCTGAACCGCGACGTGGCTCCCGCCGGCGCAGAGCAGGCGAGCCACGCGCTTGTTCGCCTCGCCTGCCTCCACGCCGAGGAGCTGTGCGACGTCCTCGATCTCCGCCGGACCCATGACCGTGCAGCTGGCCGGCTGCTGCTCGCCCTGCACGAGGCCCTCGGCGAAGGGCCGGCAGCCCGGTGAGCCGCAGGCTCCGCAGTTGGTGCGCGGAAGCAGCTCGAGGGCGGCTTCGATCCGCGGATCCTCGAAGACCCGAAAGCGGCTGTGGGCCAGGGCGATCAAGGCACCGAAGACCACGCACACCCCGGAAAGGATCAGGATCGATTGGAAGATTGCATAGAGGTCCATGAGACGACTCTCTAAGTCGATGTTGGGCCGCTCAGATCGGCGTGGTCGAGCAGCCACGCCGACAGCTTGTCCAGGGCGTCCATCCCGGGCGCGGCGGCGGGCTGCTCGCCGCCAGGTGCTTTGACCGCCTGCGCGACACCGGGGCGCCCGATTTCACGCGTTTCGCTCTTGGGTGCAGGTCCAGGTGCAGGTGCAGCGCTTGGCTTCGAGATGGCGGGAGTGGCTGCGAGGGCCTCGAGCTGCGCCAGATCTTGTCTCTGCTGGAAGGCGCTCGAGAGCCCCAGCACGCGCGGATTCTTGTTGGGCAGCTGCATGATGACCATGCGGTCCGCCAGCGCGGGCCCGCCGGCTGGGTCGTGTCGAAATTGGGCGACGCTATCCGGCACCAGCGCCACGACGCCGGGCCCGTCGTGGCGAGCGATGTACTCGAGCTCGAGGGGATCCGTGGTCTGCATCACCAGGACCTTGGGCGTGATCAGCCGCACGAGCGGGGCCGTGGGCGCCTCGCCGTCGACCACGAGCACGAGCTTGAGGGATCGGTCGAGGAAGTCCGCCAGCCCGCCGACTCTCAGATCGCGGCCGGCGACGCACACGACCAGGGCGAGGTCGACCTTGCGCTCCGTGCGGCTCCAATGCTCGAAGGGATGCCCGTCGAGAAGCGCCGCGTGCTCGGAGTCCCGGTACTCATCCCGAGCCACGAGCTCCACGATGCGTGTCACGGCGAAAGCCCTACCGATCTCGGCCAGGGCCCGACCCACGGCTGCGTGCAGATCATCTCCGTCGCCGACCACGACGCGGAAGAGGTTTTCGCGCCGCGCGAGGAGCTCATTACTGACCTCGAGGGCGCGGCCCACCACTTCGCCGTGCCCGATCGCCTGGGGCTCGACCTTTGAGAGCAGGTTCGCCATCCGCTCGGGATCGATCCGCCCGGCCGCGAAGTCACCGAGCTCGGCGCGCGCGACCTCCACCGAAGACCCGTTTCGCTCCACCCGCGTGCTGATCAATAGTCGGATCTGCTCGCTGGTATTCGCGAGCGTCGATCGAAAGGCCTCGATCGGCTCTGCGAGGGCGTCGAGGGCCTGCTGGATACGGGGGTCAGACGGCATAGCGGTCGAGCTCCACGTTGAGCCGCTCGATGTTCTGGGCGGCGGTATGCGTCGGCAGGTGGCGGATATCGTCGTAGCGCGGCTGCGATTCGTTCCGGTAGAAGACGCCGAGGCGGACGCGCTCGGACTCCTCGGAGAGCGCCCGGGCGCGGTCGATATCCGCCGGGTCGTGCTCGAGACTCCGCTTGTAGATCTTGTCCAGACCCGGCACGGTGACGCCGTTGGGATGGATCAGCATCTCGTGCAGATCCGGCGTGCGCGCCTGCTCTGCAAAGAGCGGCGCGGTGAACTTGGGACAGCGCTGCAGGATCCGTACGAACGAGAAGCCGGAATGCCGGTAGGCAGCGCGGATCGTGGCGAGGAGGTGGGCGGGCACCCAGTCCGCCGTCTGCGCCACGAAGGACACGTTGGTCACGCCCAATGTCGTGGTGATCGGGTTCAGGGCGGGCAGGAAGCTGCCTTTGGGCTGGGTATTCGTCGCGTAGCCCATCGGCGTCGTGGGTGAGGTCTGGTTCTTCGTCAGGCCATAGATCGCGTTGTCGAGCATCAGGACGGTCATATCGATGTTGTAGCGGGTGGCGTGGAGCCAGTGGCCGGCGCCGATCGAGCAGCAATCCCCGTCCCCCATGACGACGAAGACGTGCAGATCCGGGCGGCTCAGCTTGATGCCCGTCGCAACGGGCAATGCGCGCCCGTGAATGCCGTGGAAGCCGTAGGTGTTGAGGTAGTGGGGGAAGCGGCTCGAGCATCCGATGCCCGATACGAAGACCGTGCGCTCCGGGAGCAGCTGCTCGTCTCGCATCAGGCGCTTCACCGAATTGAGCACGCCGTGATCGCCACAGCCGCTGCACCAGCGGGGTACGACATCACCATAGTCGTCCAGGTCGAAGGTGCGCTCGTCGTCCAGCCCACAGCCGAAGAAGGAACGAAGCTGATCACTCATGCTGGTGTGGTCTCCATCTCGCTGATGCTCGACAGCTTGGTGTGGATGGCGTCGTGGATCTGGCCGGGGCGCAGCGGCTGGCCGGGGACTCGGGTCCAGCAGTCCACGTCGACCAGCGTCTGCGCGCGCAGCAGGAAGGCGAGCTGCCCGAGGCGCCGGTTCTCGGGTGTGATGTGGGGTGCGTCGAGGTCGTCGCTGTAGTTGATCTCGACGGTCATGACGTGGTCGAAGCGCTCGAAGATGTCGCGAAGACCGGGCTGCAGCGGGGAGAGAAATGTGATGTGCGTGGACGAGACCGGGTGCCCGTCCGCGCGCGCTCGGTCCACCGCCTCCTCGATCGCCCCCTTGGTGCTGCCCCAACCCACGACCAGGAGTCGGCCCGAGTCATCGCCGTGAATCGGCGGGGGCGACATGGTCTCGTGGAGCAGGGCGAGCTTGCGGCTGCGCATGTTGCAGCCCAGCTGGTTGGCCTCTGGACCGTAGTCGACCTGACTGTCCTGGTCGTGATTGAGCCCCGTAATGGTGTGCATGCCGCCGGGCTGACCTGGCACGATCCGCTGTGACAGCCCGGTTTCCGGGTCCCAGTCGTAGGGCCGCTCGTCGCTGCCCACGGCCCGGTGGTTGGGGGGAGCTGCGTGCCAGCGCTCATCCAGAGCAGGCCGGCGGAACTGCTGCTGGCCGGTCCCAAGGTTGGCGTCCGAGAGCACGATGACCACGCAGCGGAACATCTTGGCGATCCGCCGCGCTGTGATCATTGCGTGGAAGCACTCCTCGATGGTGGCCGGCGCCATGACGACACGAGGCGCGTCGCCGGGTTGCCCGAAGAGCGCCGCGAGCAGGTCGCTCTGCTCGACCTTGGTGGGGAGCCCGGTGCTCGGGCCACCGCGCTGGACGTCGAGCACCACGAGGGGGATCTCGGTCATGATCGCCAGGCCGATGAACTCGGTCTTCAATGCGAGGCCGGGGCCAGATGTGACCGTGAGGGCGACTTTGCCCGCATACGAGGCCCCGATCGCCACACCGGCGGCGGCGATCTCGTCCTCGGATTGATGGACCTTGCCGCCGTAGTTCTCGAACATCTCGCAGAGATAGTGGGAGACGGACGTCGCCGGAGTGATGGGGTACATGGCACAGAACTCCATCCCCGACGCGACGGCACCGAGCGCCGCCGCCTGGTTGCCGTTCATGACCACCCGCGGCTCGTCGACCTCGATGCGGGGAATCTCGATGCGGAAGTCCAGATTGCCCTCGGCCCACTCCACACCGAGTTCGAGCAGATCGCAGTTGGACTTCGACACCTCGGGCGCCTTCTTCGCGAACTGCGCCCGGATCTGCTCGCGGATCTTCTCGAGATCGAGACCGTAAATCTGTGCCAGCAGACCCAGGGCAAACATATTCTTGCCCCTGCGAGGATCGTCGACCCTGCGCAGACACTCTTCCTCCATCGGGACCGGGATGATCCGATAGCCGGATTCGCCGATCTCCTCCATGGCGGCCTTCCACTGCTGGCAGATCTCTTCGTCGGAGTGAGTGCTCCACTTGGACTCGATCAGGACGATGCAGTCGTCCGCCAGCGCATCGAGGCGATGTTGCGAGAGCAGCACCTGCTCGTTGAACGCCACGACGAGCTTGACCTCGTCTCCCCAATTCGTGATCCGATCTCGCCCGAAGCGGATCAGGTTGCCACTCGCGCTCGCCGGCGTTCGCGCCGGCGGCTCGATTTCGGCCGGGATGATCTCGACGGTCCACACGCCGTAGCTCATCTTCGCCGACACGGCGGCGAAGATCTGGCCGCACTTCTGCGCCCCTTCGCCGGAGTCCGATACGATCTCCAGAACGTGCTCGTTCGTATGAATCACGTCCTTCGGGACGGATTCGCGGCACTCCGTCGGCTCGCTGCCAACGGCAGAAACGGGAGAAGAGCTGCTCACTTGCGTCACTCCTGATCAGCTATGTCGACACCGACCTCAGCCGATGGCCGCCAGCCTTGTTCGACTCCCGCGGCCGTGGACATTTCGAGTCGAGAATACATGCTCGGAACAAGCCAGCGCGCTCTCTGCTCACCGCTCGCGGCAGAGTACTCCGCGCTGGAAGGCCATGCTCCATGGGAGTCTAAGCTCCCTCTTCGGTGTGCAAGCGTCGTACCAGTTGAGGCATTTTTGCCCACTGGATATAAGGCGACCGGCCAGGAGTGCAATGGCATGGGGCGCTTTTGACCCGTCGAGGGGCCGTCACGAGAAAGAGCGGATCGGCCGTAGGAGGCCGCCAGGGACCCGAATGGGCACGTTTCTGGCATCGGCCCGCCGCACGGCTGCCCGGCTGCGCCCGAGCACGCTTCCCCCGCTCGTATGTGCGAGGTTCGCGCCGCACGCGGGCCTCGGGGCTCGGGCGGTGCCTGATGAAGTGAGGCGAAATGACCCGTTTTCTTCGCCCCTGGGTGCGTTGTCGGCTCGCGGGCGGGTCCCGGAGGCTTCGAGCGGCCGGAGGCGATGGAGCAGACTTCACGGGCGAGGGGGGCCGCCCGTTGACTCCTCGCCGCTGTGGTACGGATCATGCATACCAGCTCTTGGGGGTCGGCGCGCACGGACGCCGCGAGCGGCGGGGTGCGTCGGGTCCTCCGAGTCGAGGTGGGGGGCAACGATCGACGAGGGGACGGCTGAACACTGCGGAGGAAATAGGCATGACGACGAATGACGAGCGCGAGCAGCGGGCTGCGGTCGACCAGGAACATCCGGCGGCGCGCGTAGAAGAGGATCACCGCACACTTCGAGGCCAGCTCGATACCATTGCAGCCGCGACTACGCGCACGGCCCTGCTCGACGGTCTGCTTGCGGTGCCCAAGATACTGCTTGAGCATTTCGCCCTCGAGGAGCAGATCGACGGCCTCTACGATGATCTGCGCAAGCGCCGCCCCTCACTGGCTGTCGAGTTGGATGCGCTGCTCGACCAACATCGGCTGATCCTCGACGAGTTCGATGCGCTCTCCGTGCAGCTGCAGGGGCGGATGGATGCAGAGCGAAGCGTCGAGGAGATCGCCGAGCCCATGATGAGGGATGTCGCGCGCTGGCTGGAGCGGCTGAGCCACTCTGCCGGGTGAAGGGGAAGGGCGCTGGGAGGAACGGGTGCCGCGCGGCACCGGGGGAGCGGGTTCCTTTTGTCGCCATCGATGTGACAGGGTGTCCCGCTTTTCCAGCTGCGCTTCCCTGCTGAGAGCGATCCGGCACAGTACGTCCGTCCCGAGATCGACCCCGCCGTTAGACGCTGGCCGGATCGCGAGGACTTACCATCATTCGACGGCCCCTGGGCGCTGGAAGGTCTTCAGGTACTCGACGAGATCCTTCATCTGTTGTGGTGAGAGCTTGGTCCCCCATTCGAGCATGTAATCGGAGCCATGGATGGAACTCGCGGCACCGGTTCGGACGATCTCGTAGATCTCGTTTTCGCGGCCCTCGATCACGAAATCGCTCGAGGTGAAGTCTCTCGGTTTGTTGCCCGGCAGCCGCGCCGCCGCTGGTCCCTGGCCGTCGCCCTTCTCGCCGTGACAGATCCAGCAGAACGTCTGGTAGAGGTCTTGCCCCGCCCGCACGCTCACGTGTTTACCCGGCACCGAGAGGGTGCGCATGTACGCGAGAGCATTGCGGAGCGACTCCTCCTTGACGACTCGCGCCATCACCATTGGCGTATGCGTGTCCGTGCCGGTGCGTATCAGGTTGGCGACGATGTCATCATCAGAGCGGTCCGCCATCAGTGCGGAGTTGGTGAGGTCAGGGGGACGGGTCGTGAGATCGCCGGCGACGGGACCGTCGCCGCGCCCGTACTGGCCATGACATGCCTGGCAGAGCTGCTCGTAGAGCACTTCGCCCTTGACAACGTCCTCTGCGGCTTGTGTCTGCGTCGAGTCCGCAGCGCCGAGACAGATCAGCAGTATGCAAAGTCCAACGCGATTCGTGCTCATGTGTTTCTCCTTACTCACCAGTCAATCATCGACCGCACGCGCGGAGGGCGAACGTAACACGGGTCAGCCCCCGCACCGTCGCGCCGGGCGTCGCTTCGCGAAGCGAAGAGTGCACCCAGTGAGGCCAAGCGCCACAAGATGCGTCCACTCCCGATCGAGGTGAAAGGGCCGACGCGCGGGTCGCTCACCAGCTTGCCCGCGATCTCGACTTCAATGGCCCGGGGACCGATGCCCACGCTCGGCGACTACGATAGCTCCTCGGGATAATCCTTGGACGCTGATCCCTTCCACTCGGGCGCCCGCTTCTCGAAGAAGGCGATGGTGCCCTCGCGCGCATCGGGATGCTTGGTCGTGAGCGCGAAGAGCTTTCCCTCGCGTTTGCGCCACTCGTCGAGATCGATGCCGACCCCCTCCCAGATGAGGTGCTTGGAGATGGCCACCGGCAGGGGGGCCGCATTCACGGCGATGTCGCGGGCCAGGTCCATCGCGGCCGGCAATACCTCCTCCTTTGGAAATGCCCGCGTCGCTACGCCGTATTCGACCGCCTCGTCTCCGAGGAAGGTACGGCCGGAGAGCAGCAGCTCCGATGCCCGGGAGAGACCGGCGAGTCGTGGCAGGATCACATGCGACGCCAGCTCGGGCAGCACGCCGCGGCGGACGAAGGCGAAGGCGAGCTTCGCATCGGAGGCCACATAGCGGATGTCCGCCTGCAGAGGCCAGGTCAGGCCTGCGCCGACAGCCGGGCCATTGAGGGCCGCGATGACGGGCTTGCGTACCTGCATGGGCAGCATGCGGCGGTATTCGCGCTCGACTCCCCCCCAGCCCGCGGCGAAGCCGCTGCCCGAGCCGAGGTCCGCCCCGGAGCAGAAGGCCCGACCCGCGCCCGTGACGACCACCGCACGCACCGCGTCGTCGGCATCTGCCTCCGCCATGGCATCCCCCATCTCGGCGCCCATCAGCGCGGTCATGGCGTTGAGCTTCTCGGGCCGGTTCAGCGTCATGAGCGCAACGCCGTCGTTTACTTCATAGAGGATCTGCTCGTATTCCATGCTTGCCTCGAGGATGTTGAGCCAGGGTTGTTGTCGCCATCCGACGCGCTGGCCCACACGGGTGAGCGCCACTTCATCTTGCCCGTTCGTGTCTCTGATTACTCGGGGATCAGCAGCACCCGTTTTGCGATGATGTTGCGCTGGATCTCGCTCGTTCCACCCCAGATCGAGTCGGCTCGCGTGATCAGCCATTTGCGGGTCTGCGCGATCTCCGCGTCTTCGAATCCATCACCACTCCAGCCCAGTCCACGGCTGCCGAGCACCTGCATGGCGATGTCCTGCTCTCGCTTGCCGAGCTCGGACCAGTAGAACTTGGACATCGACGCGATCTGTCGTTCGACTTGGCCGGCGCGGGCCTCCTCGGCGGCTCGCCGCATCGTGAGGCTGAAGGCCTGCGAGTCCAGCTCGTGCTGGGCAATACGCTCGCGTAGCGCGGGATCCGCCAGTCTCCCCTCGTGCATGCCGAGCTGGTCGCGGGCGAGGTCGATGAGCCCCTTGCGCCCGCTCGTGCCGGCGGCTCGGCCCTCCGGATTCGACACGCCGCGTTCGTGCTGCAGCAGGTGCTTGGCCACCGTCCAGCCGCCGTGGACCGGTCCTATGACGTCGCTGGCCTTGGCGCGCGCACCGTCGAAGAAGACCTGTGCGAAGTGCTCAGAGCCGTCGATCAGTCGAATCGGAGAGACCTCGACGCCCTTCTGTTTCATCGGGAAGAGGAGAAAGCTGATTCCTTCGTGCTTGGGGGCGTCCGGGGCCGTGCGAACGAGGCAGAAGATCCAGTCGGCATGCGGTGCACCCGTGGTCCAGATCTTCTGACCGGTCACGACGTATTCGTCGCCCTCGAGTACGGCACGGGTCTGCAGGCCCGCGAGGTCCGAGCCGGCGCCCGGCTCGCTGTAGCCCTGGCACCAGATGATCTCGTGCCGGCCGATCGGCGGCAGATGCTCGCGCTTCTGCTCGTCGGTTCCCAGGTCGAGGATCGTGGGGCCGAGCATGGTGAGACCAAAGCTGCTCGGCGCGGGCGCCCTGATCGCGCGCATCTCCTGGGTCAGCACGGCCCGATGCTCGCGATCGAGTCCTCCGCCTCCATACTCGGTGGGCCAGCCAGGCGCCGCCCAGCCCCTGGTGCCGAGGGCACGGACCCATTCATCGAAGCGGGTGCGGGAGAGCCGGTCGCGGGATCCTACCCGCACCTCCTCGGGGCAATTCGCAGCCAGCCAGTCGCGAACCTCGCCCCGGAACGATTCGACGGAATCCATGAAAACCTCCCGGACTGACGCCCACCGCAGCGGGCGGAGACACTATTGTATGGCCAGCGGCCAGCGAACGACAGGTGCCATCGAGATGAGTGGCAAGTGCCATCCCTGGAGGCAGATCGAAGCGAAGGGAAGCGAAGAATGGGACTGATCCTCTCGGATGACCAGCTGATCCTCAAGGAGACCGCCAGGAGCTTCCTCGACGAGAGGTCGCCCGTCCAGCGCATGCGCGAGCTGCGTGACTCCGAGGACGCGACCGGCTTCTCGCGCGGGCTGTGGAAGGAGATGGCCGAGATGGGTTGGACCGGCATCATCTTCCCCGAAGAGTTCGGTGGTGCGGGCATGGCCTACGCGGAGCTCGCCGCAGTGCTCGAGGAGTGCGGACGTGTCCTCGCGCCCGAGCCCTTCGTGTCCACCGTGCTGCTGGGCGGCAACGCGGTCCTGCTGGGAGGAAGAGATCCGCTGAAGAAGGACCTGCTTCCCGGCGTATGCAGCGGAGACCGCATACTCGCCATGGCCTTCCAGGAGCACGGACGCTTCGACCCCTATGCGGTCGCCACTCGGGCCGAGCGAGAGGGAGACGGCTACCGGATCGACGGCCAGAAGCAGTTCGTGCTCGATGCTCACGTCGCCGATCAGCTGATCGTGGTAGCCCGAACGAGCGGCGAGTCCGGAGATCGCCACGGGCTCACGCTCTTCGTGATCGACGCGGGTGAGCAGGGGCTGTCGGTGCAGCGAAACCACATGGTGGACGGCCGGAATGCGGCGGAGATCAAGCTCGAGGGTGTTCCCGCCGCGACCGAGCGAGTGCTCGGCCAGATCGATGCCGGCGCGGAGCTTCTGGACAGCGTATTCGACCGCGCGGCGATCGGCCTCTCGGCCGAGATGCTCGGCACCTTCGAGGAGGCCTTCGAGCGGACCCTCGCGTACCTCAAGGATCGGGAGCAGTTCGGCGTGAAGATCGGCACCTTCCAGGCGCTGCGCCACCGGGCTGCCGACATGTTCTGCGAGCTCGAGCTCGCGCGTTCCGTGGTGCGGGAAGCGGTGAGCGCGCTCGACGAAGGCCGGGAGGATGTGCCGGAGATGGCCAGCGCCGCCAAGGCCCGTTGCTCGGACGTCTCCAGCCAGATCACCAAGGAGGCGATCCAGATGCACGGCGGCATCGGTATGACCGACGAAGAAGAGATCGGCCTCTTCTTCAAGCGCGCGAAAGCCGCTGAGCTGACGCTGGGCGACGCCCTCTACCACCGGGACCGATACGCGAGCCTGCGCGGATTCTGAGATTGGATCTGAGCCTCAGTAGGGCGCCGCGAAGCACTCCTCTCAGTCGTAGTCGAACACGCCGTCATCGAGGTCGATGCTGGGTATCAGACGCCTCTCCGCCCAGTAGTCCTGGGTGTGCTGCCACTCGGGCTTGTCGCCTCGTCTCGGCAGCAGGTGCATGCTTCGCATCAGGTAGCCGGGGTTGAAGTTCTCCGGATCCATCCAGGGCAGCAAGGGCATGTCCTCGTCCT